>DASTLM010000231.1:0-5895 GCA_035714945.1 Dehalococcoidia bacterium
CCGCGTCCCACCCCGACTTGAGATCGCTTTGCCGGACAACCTCTCGTAGCCTGCGTTTCACCTTGTTCCTGGTTACCGCGTTACCCAACCGTTTGCCCACCATAAATCCGTAACGATTCTGGTCCAGCTGGTTGGGCAAGACTCGAACAACTAACAGATTATTAGCTAAACTACGGCCTTCTTGATGAATTTGGGAGAACCGCTTATCGCCCCTCAGTCGGAACCTGCTTTGCATTATAGGGACTGTAGACTAGACCGTCAGTCGATGCCGTCCTTTGAATCGACGACGGCGCAGTACTTCCCGACCATCGGAAGTGCTTGACCGGGAACGAAATCCATGAACTCGGGCCCGGCGGCGTTTCTTGGGTTGATATGTGCGTTTAGGCATGAAAAAATTTATCTCCAGTACGGAGGATTATAGGGCGCTGGCGAAACCCTCGTCAAGACGGAATCAGGCCCGATGCCGCCCGCAATGGCCATCCCCGGAGTCCACTGAATCGCCGCGTTGAAGTTACCGGGCCCACCGGGAAAGCTCTGGCTGCCAAACTCTGGCTTCCGGCAGCCGAACCCTTACTTCAACGTGACAGTATGCAAGGCCGAGGGAAATTGCGCCAGAGGGTAAGGCTGCCAGGTGGAGACACGAGGCCCCACACCCCAGGGGATGTTGGCATATCCGATACCTAACCAATAGCTTTCATCCCGCAGACGCAGGGCCAGTTCTTTATAAGCTTCCGCCCGTTCATCTGGATCTAGAATTTGAACGGTTTCCTGGACCAGTTGGAGCAACTCCGGATCCTCGTGCGCCCGGGTGGGGTATTCAGGATCGCCAAAACTACCGCCAATGAGACTGGTAGGATCCTTCCGGGTGTCGTTATCCCGCCAGTATATCTGGCCGTTCATTCCTCCAGTCCTCTCCAGTTGTTGCATACCGGTGCTGTCCCCGACCCGTATCTCCACGTCCAACCCCAGCTCCTTTCTCCAGAAGTCGGCACCCAACTGCGCTGCCTCGACCTGCTGGGGCATTGCCGTGGAAGGCCAGGTGTTCACAATCAGCTTGCCGAAGCCTACTCCGCCGGGATATCCGGCATCGGCCAGCAGCTGCCGGGCCTGTTCCGGATCGAAGGGCCGGGGATCCAGCCCGGGAGTGTAACCGATGGTGCTGGGCGTGATCGCATTCCACCCCTTCACCTGGAATACCTCGGGGCCTCCATATAGCCGGTCCCGAATCAATTCCTTGTCGATGGCATAGTCCAGGGCCTGGCGTACCCGCTTGTCGTGGCAAGGATACTGCGTCTCGTAGCACCCTTCCAGTTTCAAGTTGATAATAATACCTTCCTGGCCCATAAGCAGACGCCCGCCCCCGGCTTCCACCTGCTGCTTGGCCCCGATGCTGGCGGGTACGATATCGGCCTCCCCGGCTCGCAGGGCGGAAACCCGAGTAGCTTCCTCCGGGACCAGGAGCATGTCCATCGTCTCAAAGTTTACCCTTTTGTCTTCGGGAAAGCCGTTCTTGGGCTGGTAGTAGAAGTCGTCAAAGCGCTCGAAACTCATCGAGTAAGCCGGGACATGGTTTACCAGCCTCATAAACCCGGCGCCAATGGGGTTGTTGTCGTAAGCTAGCTCCGCATCCGGGTCGTGAGGCGTGGCTCTCCTGGGCATGACCGTGTACCAATACGGTCCTGACTCCGCGACAAAGAAACCGAGCTCGGTAAGGGGCTCCCTGGTAGTCAAACTTACTTCATCCGGCCCGCTTAACTCAATTTTGTCCAATGCCCGGGATAACCGGGCCGCAGTGGAGGCGCCATATTCAACGGCCTGGGGGCCAAAGGTGTGCTGCAAGCTCCAGAAGACATCTTCGAGGGTTACCTCCGACCCATCGTGGAACTTTCCGCCCTGGCCCAGGGTGAAGGTCCAGGTCAGACCGTCGGCGGAGAAACCCCACTTGCTGGCCAGGCCGGGCACCATCTCCATAGTTTCGTTGGTGGAAATCAGGTAACCTTGCAGAATCCGCCCGTAGTTATGGCCGCCCGGGTTCCCACCCAGGAAGGTACCGTCGAACCGCTCAGGACCGAAATCCCCCACTACGATGGTCAGCTTGCCGGGGTTAAGCTCGGGCTGAGCGGGCGGAACTGCCGTTTGAGGCGCAGCCGTGGGTGAGGCGGTATCACTGGCAATAACGGGTGTGGGCGCAGCAGTGGGTGCGCCGTCCGCGGCTGGTGGTGTTGCAGCAGGGGCACCGCCACAGGCTACGGCCAGGACCAGGGTTAGTCCGAGTAGGACCTTTAGTGTCGTAGCTACCATGTTGTTTTATCCAGATGTTCAAGATTCAGGTGTTGCTGGCCGACGCTATCCGGTATATCTCTTACTTGAGGCCTCTAACCCTGGATTTCTCAGATCAAGCTGATTTGTCGAAACTCGAGGCCCGGTGAGATGCCTCGAACTATAAAGCGCTATATTGAGGCTGTCAACCGCCCTGCGATTCGCTTAGCCTGGACCAGGTTCAACTGAAGCTACAGGGTGCTATACAGGGTGCTATAATGAGCCGTCGATCACCCCAGGGTAGATGCCGAAGTGGCGGAATGGTAGACGCGCCGGTCTCAAAAACCGGTGGGGGCAACCCCGTGTCGGTTCGAATCCGACCTTCGGCACCAGAGATCCAAGCACAAAATGAGACTGAGGTAGCTCTATTTGAGACTGCCTTAATTTTTTGTTTGTGCCGGATGTGCACGGAATGTGCACGAAAGTTTGTGATACTCGTGGCAGGTCATCCATCCCGTTTCTCGCCGGATCCGCTTACTGGACAGGCGCCTTACTGCACCCACAGTAGAATATGGCATGTTTCCCACTAGAGGTGCACCTCGTACTCCCTGCGTGGTCTGGGTTGGCTGTCTGGGAGGGAACAGGGCATGATGCCCCTTCTTGTTAATCCCGCCGCGTTGCCCGGAGTGCCGCTAGCCATCCGCGGAAGCCACCACATCTGAACAGTCGTTGCCCCGGCTTCCCGAGCTCCCCTCCAGCAGACAGGCGCAACGGCTGTGAGGACCTCAGATTATCCAGCGGCCGTCCTGCGCACTGTCTGACCTCCTGCGACCCCGGTATCTCCGTCGTTTCACTCGCCCAGCAGAGCCATTTACTTCTGACCGGCTGGTATACTGGTCGGGCCACTTCCCGGGTAGAACGGACCAGGCAGAGGCTTCGTCTGCCCTGCCGCGTCTAGCCTTCGGTAATGTGGAGACCGTAGTGAATGTCGCATGTGGAACAAGTTCATCCGTGGATATCCCATGTCTCGCCTGTGTCCAATTGTCTCGCCATTTTGTCTTGCGGGCATTAGAATACCCCCAAAGGGCACACAGAGACATTCTAGAGACATTCTATGAACAAAGAACAGTTCCTGGGACAGGTCGGCCTGCTTAGAGCATCGGGCAAAAGCATTAGAGCCATTGCCCTGGAACTAAATGTCCACCGGAGCAACGTAGAACGCGCCTTGAAATACCTGGGCCAAGGGCAGGCGGGTGAGTTAGTTGTCCCACCCGGCCATGCTCGGCCCCGGGACCGGTTAGCAAAAGAGACCTTTGTGGGCCGCCAGCGGGAAATGGGCCTGCTTCTGGAGGCTCTTGAGGATGCCCGCTCAGGCCAGGGCCAGTTGGTCATGCTGGTGGGGGAGCCCGGGGTGGGCAAGACCCGCACCGCCGAGGAGTTGGCGGCCTACGCTGAGAAGGCTGGCGCCCAGATCCTCTTGGGCTGGTGCTATGAAGAGTCGGGTGCTCCCCCTTACTGGCCCTGGGTGCAGCCACTGCGCTCGTACATTCAGCATCAAGACCCCGACCAACTGCGTTCCCAGATGGGTGCCGGCGCCGCCGACATCGCCGAAATCATCCCCGAAGTGCGAGAGAAACTTCCTGGCCTTGAGCCATCCCCCGTCCTGGAGCCGGAGCAGGCCCGCTTCCGCCTCTTCGACTCCATCACCGCCTTTCTGAAAAACGCTTCCCAGACCCGGCCCTTAATGCTGGTCCTGGACGACCTCCACTGGGCTGACCGGCCCTCCCTGCTGCTGTTGCAGTTCCTGGCCCGGCAATTGAAGGGAGCTCGAATAAAGAACCCATATTCCGACGGCTGGTCCTTCAGGGAGTAAGCATAGAAGACACCGCCCGTTTCATCGAGCAGGAAGCAGGAAGCAAGCCATCGGCAGAGGTCGTGAAGACCATTTATACCCTGACCGAAGGCAATCCCTTCTTCATTATTGAGGTAGTCAAACTCTTGTCGGAACGAGGGGAACTGGGGAAGGATGACATTGGCAAACCTCAGGGCATCAAGGTACCAGTAGGGGTTCGAGAGGCAGTGGGACAACGTCTTAACCGGCGATCGGCGTCCTGCAACCGGATGCTGACCATTGCTTCCGTCATTGGTCGGGAGTTCAGCCAGGAACTGGTTGCTCACCTCATAGAAGATATATCTGAAGAGAGTCTGCTGGAGGCACTGGAGGAGGCGCTGGCTGGAGGAATGATTGAAGCATCGCCGGAGTCAGCGGGAAGCTATCGATTCACCCACGCGTTAATCCAAAACACCCTGGCCGGCGAGCTATCGTCCGCACGTCGGGCGAGGCTCCATGCGCGGATTGGTGAGGCTTTGGAGGCACTCTACGGGGTCAACTCTGAGGCCGATGCCAGCACCCTGGCCTATCACTTCGCCGAGGCGATGCCAACGGTCCGGTCTGAGAAGCTGGTGCGCTACTCCATGCTAGCCGGTGAGCGGGCTCTGGCTACGCATGCATACGAGGAAGCCCTGGAACACTTCGGACGAGCCCTGGCCGCAAAGGAAGGTCAACCAATGGACGCGGAGACGGCGGCCTTGCACCTCAGGCTGGGCCCGGCTCAGGCGGCCTCCTTACCCACACAACGTTTGCCGGAGGCCATGGACAACCTGAGCCGGGCCTTCGACTACTATGTCAAGGCTGGAGACATCGATCGTGCCGTCGCCGTCGCAGAATCCCCTCTGTCCACCGGTGCTGGGATACTGGTGGGGGCCAGCGATCTCGTAGCTCGCGCTCTGCCTCTGGTTCCCCCAGATTCCTCGGCAGCAGGCCGTCTCCTGGTCCGCAAAGGCTGGGACCTGGGACGCAGGAAAGGCGATTACGATGGCGCTCAGCAGGCTTTCAATCACGCTCTAGCCATTGCCTTGCGGCAGGGAGATGCACGCCTGGAGATGGATGCCCTGGCTGCTATTGCCGAAATAGATGTGTTCCACCTTCGCTGCCAGGCCAGTGTGGAGAATAGTTTGCGAGCCATTGAGCTGGCCCAACGGGCCGATGATCCCCGAGCCCAGATACAGGCCCGGCAACGGGCCACATTAGCTCTGACGATTGTCGGAGACCTTGAGGGCGCTCGGGCCCACGCCGCAGCCGGTTTGCTCCCGGCGGAAAGACTGCGGGACCGCTTCTGGTGGTCCAGCGCCCTCTGGAGTAACCAGTTTGTCTACCGGCTTCAGTGCGACTGGCTCGCCTCTCGCCAGTATTGCGACCAGGGACTGGCGATAAACCCTTTGGATGTGCGTATTCTCTCCGATCGGGTGCTACTGGAGTATGAGCTGGGGGACTTCATTCAAGGTGCAGCTTATCTGAAGCGACTGGGGGAAACCCACGGGCAGGCCAGGCCCGCGCCGACCACAGCATACGCCATCCCAGCTATGGTGATACCCCTGGTTGCCCGCATTAACCGCGCAGGCGATCAACTGGATATGGCCCGAGCTACTGCCGAAGCGGTGCTTGCAGCGATGTCCGCTTCCCCGCTGATCCTCACCATGGCCAGAACTGGGCTAGCTCTATCGGCGGTCTTGCGGGGCGATCCGGCTGCCGCCCACGAACAATATACCGCCCTGGAGTCTCAGCGAGGCACCATG
>DASTLM010000232.1:0-9674 GCA_035714945.1 Dehalococcoidia bacterium
AGTACGGTATCACCGACTTGAAGAGCGGCCAGGTTGAGCTATTCCCCGACGAGACCGCATTATATGCCCGCCTGGGTCTGCCCAACATCCCGCCGGAACTCCGCACCGGCATGGGCGAGTTGGAGGCAGGCCAGCAGGGCAAGCTGCCCAGTCTGGTCGAGGAATCTGACCTGCGGGGAGACCTGCACCTGCACAGCAACTGGAGCGACGGCAGTGACCCCATTGAGGTGATGGTGGCAGCGGCGGTGGCCCAGGGATACGAGTACATGGCCTTGACCGACCACTCCGCCGGGTTGGGTATCGCCAACGGTCTGACCATCGAGCGGCTGGAGCAACAGATCGAGCTGCTGCATTCGCTTCGGGAGCAATACCCGATAACCATTCTTTGCGGTTCGGAAGTGGACATTCGCGCCGATGGCAGACTGGACTATCCCGATGAGTTGCTGGCGCAACTGGACGTGGTGGTAGCTTCGGTCCATTCGGCCATGGGCCAGGACCGGGACACCATGACCCGGCGGGTCATCAAGGCGATGCAGCATCCCTCGGTGACCATCATCGGGCACCTGTCGACCCGCCTCATCGGACAGCGGCCGCCAACCCGGGTCGATGTGGAGGCGGTGCTCCAGGCCGCCCGGGAGACCGGCACCGCCCTGGAAATTAACGCCTCCCCGGAGCGTCTCGACCTGAAGGACACCCACGCCTACCGGGCGCGAGAACTGGGTGTGCCGCTGGTGATTAACACCGATTCCCATCACCATTCCAGTCTGAGCCAGCGAAGGTTTGGCGTCGCGGTAGCCCGCCGGGCCTGGTGCGAGGCCAGCCACATCCTCAACACAATGGCCCGGGAGCAGTTTCTGGCTTATGTGCGGACGGCGAAGCCGGACCGGATCAAGCTGTTCGATGCCCGGCTATCCCAGGCGATTCCGGAGAGTAAGCGGGAAGTAAGCAATTGACCCAGGAGAAAGTGCATATATCGTCGGCCTTTTCCGGCATTGGCACTGGCCTGGCCCAGCAGGTGCCCGAGTCGGTGCTGCACCTCAAGTCGGCCCTGGACTCGGGAGTCACCTGGTATCAGGCCTTGTTGGAGGCGGTGGGTCTCTGGACGCTGCCCCAGGAAGTCTACCAGGGGCGCACCTACCAGTACCTGATTAGCGGCGAGGCCTTCGACTGGCTGCTGCTGGCCGAGCGCCTGTGCGCCGAGCT
Organism: Dehalococcoidia bacterium; assembly: GCA_035714945.1. GTDB lineage: Bacteria > Chloroflexota > Dehalococcoidia > Lucifugimonadales > UBA3495 > Casp-Chloro-G3. The sequence continues at coordinate 1,204 of DASTLM010000232.1, forward strand.
TGACGGGGTCATACCAGTCGAGGATAAAGAAGCTTTGCTGATCACTGGGCAACTGCCGGAAGCAGTGACCCCCGAAGTTTTCCGGGAATTGATCGGCGTCACCAAACACGGGGCCTATCTCAACTACTGGTATGGTGTGGTCCTGGAGGAGGCCCTGCAACTGGCGGTGGAAGAAGAGGTACGCAAGCGGCACCGCGCCCTTTGCTACCCGGACAGCGAAGAATTGGTGGAGCAGGCTTTTGTCCACCTGTACGGCAAGAACCGGCGGGACCTGCTGGCAGTATTCCTGAGTTCGTCCCAGAGGGCATCTCCGCCGAATTCCGAATACGGCTACTCCGATGAACCGTCATTGTCATTGACCGAATTGAAGGAGTTTACCTACTGGCTGTTCAAGCACCGGGTCAACGTCTGGGACCCGGCCCGGGTGGCCAGCGACACCCGCAAGGGCCTGCAACGGATGACCCTGCTGGGGCAGCGCGAGTACCCCTTCGCCGACACCGTCCTGGACTTCTGCCAGCGCTAGAGTTGTTCTTTCCCTGCCCCAGTTGGATCGCCCCCAGTACTTTCTGGGCCGCACCGATACTTTGGGGTTTGATCATTCACCCTGGGGTGTTGTAAATTAACAGAGTGGCCCGGGGCCAGCCAGAACGCAATCATCCTCCAGTCAGCCCGTCAGGAGTTTTCCCCATGCTCGAACCGGACTACGACGCCATCACCGACATGTCCCAACTCCCCGAAGCAGCCTTCACCCCCCAGCGGCACCGCCCCGGCGACACCGTAGAAGGCGAGATCGTCGGCATCGATGACGATGGCCTGGTGGTCAGCGTCGGGTTAAAGACCGAGGGCATGGTGCCCATCACCGAAATGCGCGCCCTGACTCCGGAAGAGCGTGCCAGGCTCAAGTTGGGCGACCGAATGCGATTTACCGTAGTCCAGGGCGAGCGGGGCTCGGAAATGGCAGTGCTGTCGCTGGACCAGGCCCGGGAGGCGCAGCTTTGGGCCGACTTGCAGGGTTACCTGACCAGTGGCCAGACCATCAGCGGCAAGGTCACCGGGTACAATCGGGGCGGGCTGGAGGTAGACGTGGGCGGCATCCGGGGGTTTGTGCCCGTCTCCCACGTAGCGCCGACCTCCGCCGACGGGCGGGAGAAGGACCTGGAGGTAAGGGTAGGCGGGCAGGCCCAATTTAACGTGCTGGAATTGGATGAAGAGAACCAGAAACTGGTGCTGTCGGAACGGGCATTGTATCAGACACGGCGCGACGAAGCCCGCCGGAAGTTCATCGACGCATTGGAAGAGGGCACGCTGGTCACCGGCAAAGTCTCCTCGTTGCGCGGGTTTGGGGCCTTCCTGAACATCGGCGAAGCCGATGGCCTGATTCCCATCTCGGAGCTTTCCTGGCGAATGCTCCGGTCGCCGGACGAGGTGGTCAGCGTGGGCGACCAGCTGACGGTGCAAATCCTGAAAGTCGACCGGGAGAATGGCCGGATCAGCTTGAGCCTGAAGCGCACCATGCCCGAACCCTGGGACACGGTGCCGGAACGTTACAACGAAGGCGATATCGTCGAAGGCACCATCACCCGCCTGGCCGACTTCGGCGCCTTCGTGCAACTGGAGGACTGGGTGGAGGGGCTGATCCACATCTCCGAGCTGTCCAACCGTCGCGTGGCCGACCCCAAAGAATGCGTCTACCGGGGCCAGAAGGTCAAGGTAAAGATACTGGCGATCGACCCGGCCAAGCGGCGCATGAGCCTCAGCTACACCAAGGCGTATGGGGTGTAGGTCAACCCGCTAAGCTAATTCGGCAATCAGCACCCACATGGGCGCTTTGCCCACGTTGTAGGTGTCCATCCGCTCCAGTTGGCCGCTGCCCTGACTGATGTGGAAGGCGGCCAGCTTTCCCGACTCCAGCCCCGCCGAATACAGAAACTTCCCCTGGGGGTCGATGCTGAAGGCCCGGGGAATGGCTTCGGTCTCCGCGTGTCCGATGGACTCCAACCGGCCGTCCCGCTGGCTCACCCGGTAGCAGGCCATGGTGTTGTGGCCCCGGTTGGGCGCGTACAGGAACCGTCCCGTGGGGTCGATCTGAATCTGGGCGCAGGAGTTGGGACCGGCGTAACCCACCGGCAGGGTGGAAATCGTCTGGAAAGGCGTCAGAGTCCCCTGGGCCGGGTCCAGGTTGTAGGCGGTCACGCTGCACCCCTGCTCGTTGGAGAAGTAGAGGATGTCCCGGTTGGGGTGAAAGCAGTAATGCCGGGGGCCAACCCGGCTCTCCGGTGCGACCTGGGGCGGCGAGTTGGGGGTCAGCTGGCCGGTGTTCTCGTTGAACCTGAACTGGCGGATCAGGTTGGGGCCGCGCCCCGATATGTGGGGCACGAACACGAACCGGTTGGTGGGGTCAGACTGGATGCAGTGGGCGCCGGTGGCGGTGGGCACCACCTGCGCCGGTGACTTTTGCACGCCGCCATCGCCAGCAATGGGAAATATGGCGACTCGGGCCCCTTCATAGTAGGACGACAACAAGAACCTGCCCTTGCGGTCGGTGGACAGGTAGCAGGGGTCGGTCTCCAGCTTGGCGGTGGACCGGAAAGACAGGTCGCCGTTGCGCTGGTCGATGGCATAGCTGGAAATCTCGGGAATGCCCCGGCGTCCCACGTGGAGCACACCCCGGTCCGGGTTGATGGCCAGGGGGGCGGGACGCCCGCTGACCGCCACATCGCGCAGGTGGGCCAGCTTGCCGCTGTCCTGGTCCATCTGGAATACCACAATCTTGTCTTCTTCAGAAACGGTGACGAACATGTAGTAGGGCATTCTGCACCTTCTCAAGGTTGGGTTGGCTTGCTGGGGAACCGGGCGCAGTCTACATCGGCACCCAACCGCTGTCAAACATCCGATTACTTTCCAGGTCGCCACCGCAGGGCAATCGCGTCTTACCTCGTAGAGGGTCGCCCGTCACACCGGCGGAAGGCGGTGTCTAGTTAAATTCCCTGGATTCCGGCTTCCGCCGAAACGACGATACGGCCCAGACCTCACCGGATTTGCTAGCCGATTGTCTGCCTTCAGGAAGATGCGACTGCCCCGATCGCAATCGGTGGACGCCGGTCCAGGTGGACGCCCGTACTGCCCCAGTGATATATTTTACGATAGTCGTAACGAATAACCAGTCATAAACCGCCAGCTAAAGCAGGCGGCTTGTCCTTCGGCAGCTCACGCCGCCGGGACCATTGGTTGCATGACAACAGCCCTGGCCCGGATATTCCAGGCCGCAACAGCATCGGCGTGGCCAGCGAACTCGCAACCGATGCAGAGGAATTGGGATTGAGACAACCGATTAGCCTGATCCACCAACCCACAGGCGGGACAAGTCCGACTGGTGTTCCTGGGATCAACCAGGACTACCGGAACACCGACCAGCCTTGCCTTGTACTGGATGAAACACCGGAGTTGCAAGAAAGACCAATTAGCGTGGCGCGACCGCTGACGCTTGCGAAACCGTTTCCCATTCTGGCGTATCCCCTGGAGGTCCTCCAGGGCGATGCCCCTGTTGGTGTCTTTGGCTTGTCGCACCAGTGCTTTGCTGAGGACATGGTTGGTATCACGCTGAAAACGCTTCTGATTGCCGGAGATGCGCCGCAGCTTCCTTCTCGCGGAACGGGTCTGCTTGCGCTGAAGATTGCGGCGGCGGTGGCTGTGGACTCGGCGTTGCCGTTCTACGTTCTCACCGGTGTGGACGGCACCGTCGCTATCCACGGCGAGGTTGACGATGCCCAGGTCCACTCCCAGGTAATCTGGGACTTGCTCTTCAGTCGGCTCCGGCACGTCCAGAGTCACGAAGAGGAAGAAGGTCCCGTTGCGCAGCACCAGGTCGGCCTGGCCCTTTCGCCGGTCCAGCCGGGCGGCTTGATACTCGCCGAACCGGACGGGGATGACCTGGCGGCCCGAGAGAGTCAACAGGCTCACCGCCTCCAGCCTCCGCCAGGACATGATGCGCTCGTCGTAGGGGACCGCCCCGTCAGTCCGGAATCTCGGCTGGATGCTCCTGTTACGTTTGTACGCTTCCACCACCTTGGAGATGGCCCGGATGGTCAACTGGGCGGAAAGGCCAAACTGCTCTCGGATATCGTAGTAGACCAGCTTCTGGAGGGCGACCTTGTTGGCGCACTTCTCGCTGAAGGCAGTTTCGGCGATGGAATCGCAGGCGGCGTTGAAGCGGTGCACCGTCTCCAGCAATGCGCTGCGCTGGTTGGCATCAGGAGCGAGCTTGACCGGGAGCGTCAAATTCATGGATGTATGTTAACGCAACAACACTCAATAGACAAAGAGGGGCGCTTTCCTCTGCCGGTTTTAGCCGGCAGCTTCCAGCGCCACGATCTGTGAACTCCTCCCGAATATATTCCGGCAGATTCCGCCTTCACGAAGGAATTGGACCATGACCGCCAACGCCGCCGCCGACATTCCCCGCAGCTATAACGCCGCCGACGTGGAGCCGCGAGTCTATCAGAATTGGATGGACCGCGGTTACTTTACGCCGTCGGTTGACCCCGACAAAAGACCCTACTGCATCATCATGCCGCCACCCAATGTTACCGGAGAGTTGCACCTGGGACATGCCCTGACCGCCTCCATCGAAGATGCGCTGTGCCGCTGGCACAGGATGCTGGGCGATTCGACTCTCTGGCTGCCGGGCAAGGACCACGCGGGCATCGCTACTCAGTGGGTGGTCGAGCGGCTGCTGGCCCAGGAAGGTACCAGCCGGCACGAGTTGGGCCGGGAGAAGTTCGTGGAACGGGTCTGGGAGTGGGTCGGCAAGTACGGCAACACCATTGACCAGCAGCACAAGCGGCTGGGCGCTTCCTGCGACTGGTCTCGGCTGCGCTTCACCCTGGACTCGGGGCCGGTCAAGGCGGTGCGGACTACCTTCGTCAACCTGTACCACAAGGGACTGATCTACCGCCATGAGCGCATCATCAACTGGTGCCCCCGCTGCGCCACCGCCCTGTCCGACCTGGAAGTGGAGTATGAGGAGCAGAACGGCAAGCTGTACCATCTCCGCTACCCGCTGGCCGACCAACCCGGAGTGTTTATCACCGTTGCCACCACCCGGCCGGAGTCGATGCTGGGCGATACCGGCGTGGCGGTGCACCCGGACGACCCTCGTTACCGGGCTATGGTCGGCGCAAAGGTGATGCTGCCAATCATGGACCGGCCCATTCCCATCGTGGCCGACGATGCCCTGGAGATGGAGTTCGGCACCGGAGCTTTGAAAGTGACGCCGGGCCATGACCCGGTGGACTTCGAAATCGGCCAGCGTCACGGTCTGGAGACCATCAACGTGATCGGTTTCGATGGCCACATGACCGCCGCCGCCGGTAAATACGCCGGTATGGAGCGGTTTCAGGCGCGCCAGGCCGTCGTCGAAGAGCTGGACTCCCTGGGTCTTCTGGAGAAAATTGAGGAATACCGTCACTCGGTGGGACACTGCCAGCGTTGCGCCTCGGTGGTGGAGCCCCTGATCAGCTTGCAGTGGTTTCTAAACGTGGGACACCACGATGAACCCGACAGCATTGCCGGTCGCGCTCACGCGGCGGTCGCCAGCGGCGCTATTGCGGTGGTGCCCGACCGCTTCAGCCGGGTGTACCTCAACTGGCTGGAAAATATTCGCGACTGGTGCATTAGCCGGCAACTCTGGTGGGGGCACCGCATACCGGTCTGGTACTGCGACGCCTGCAGCGAAATTATTGTGGCCGTTGACGACCCAACTCGGTGCACCAGTTGCGGCTCGGCGGATCTGCAGCAAGACCCGGACGTGTTGGACACCTGGTTCAGCTCCGGTCTCTGGCCGCATTCGACTCTGGGCTGGCCCGACGATACCGGGGACCTGGACTACTTCTACCCCACGTCGGTGATGGAAACCGGGTACGACATCCTGTTTTTCTGGATTGCCCGTATGATTATGCTGGGCATCGAGAACACCGGCGAGATCCCCTTCCGTACGGTCTACCTGCACGGCCTGGTCCGGGACTCTCAAGGGGCCAAGATGAGCAAGACCAGAGGCAATACTTTGGACCCGCTGGAGTTGATCGATCAGTACGGTACCGACGCCCTCCGGTTCGCGCTGACCACCGGCACCGCCCCGGGCAATGACCTGCGAATCACCGACGGCAAGCTGGACTCGGCGCGCAACTTCGCCAACAAAATCTGGAACGCCGCCCGCTATGTGATGACCAGCCTGGGCTCGGGATCCGGGCTGACTGGATGGAGCGCCTTGCCGGCTCTGGAGCACCGGGAAGACCGCTGGATCGTCAGTCTGCTGGACCGGGTCACTGCTGAGGTCAACCAGTCCCTGGAAACCTTCGAGTTGGGAGAGGCCCAGCAGAAGCTCTACGAGTTTGTCTGGAACGAATTCTGCGACTGGTATATCGAGATGGCCAAGATCCGGCTTCGCTCTGGAGTCGGACCGTCGCCACTGCCGGTTCTGGCCCATGTGCTGGAGCGGACCCTGCGTTTGCTGCATCCCTTCATGCCCTTCATAACTGAAGAAATCTGGCAAAACCTGCTGCTCCGTCTGCCGGAAGAGGGAGATCTCCCCGAATCGATAATGGTCGCCCCCTATCCCCAGGCGGACAACCTCCGGCAGGACGGCCGGGCGGAGGAAGAGGTCAACCTGGTCATACAGGCGATCAGAGCGGTGCGCAACACCCGGGCCCAGCTTCACATACCGGCTGGTCAGCGGCTGGAGGCGATGGTGGAAGCCAATGGTATGCAAAGCACCATCGAAGAAGAAGCCGAGGTTATCCGCGCTCTGTCCCGGGTGGAGCCGTTGCGCATTGTGTCAAGCAACTCGGCAGAGCAAGGTCACCCCAGGGGAATCACGCTGGTGGTGTACCCCCTGGTGGTCCGGCTGCCGCTGGAGGGAGTGGTGGACCTGGCGTCGGAAGAGAAACGGCTGAGATCAGAACTGGAAGGCGCGCTCAAGAACCTCCAGCGGGTGGAAACCCTGGTCTCCAACCCGGACTTTCGGGCCAAGGCCCGGCCCGAGGTGGTGGAGAACGAGGAGGAAAGGCTCCGTTCCTTGACCGAACAGACCCAGCGGCTGGAGGAAATTTTGGCCCAGCTGAGCGGTCAATCGTAGGCGTCAATATACCAGAATTTAACCGGCAAAAATGCGCCGCCCACGAGCAAGGGCTTGGGCTTACCGCTTCAGCCGATTTGATTGTTTCTGGTTTGGTTGCTGCTTTGGTTGTTGCTTTGATTTTTGCCGGGTATTGTCCGGAACAGATTTGAAAACTGGCGGGTTAAATAGTGGCAAGGCCGTTTCCGGTTGTAGTATCCTGATATCTGGAGGAGGGGATTGGCCAGAATTAACATTTGACCCTGAATTAAAATACTGACGTGATTGGGAAGCTGAGAGGAGAAAGATTGAGAGTGAATAAGCAGTATGGTCTTGCAATATTTTTAGCGTTGGCAGTAATGTTGGTGGTGGCCTGTCGGTCAGCTCCGACGCCAGTGCCAACCGAGGTCCCGACCGCAGTCCCGACCGTCGCTGCTCCGACCAATACGCCGGAGCCAACGGCAACCACGGCCCCGACGAATACGCCAGTTCCCACCGCTACGATAGCGTTGCCGACCAATACGCCGGAGCCTACGCTGGCTCCCACGCCGGTCCCCACCATTGATCTGGAGGCCGCCAAGAGCGACCAGCCGCCCCATGTGTTCGTAGGCACGGCCAAGATTAACGGTGTGGCGGCTCCCCGCGGCACGATCATCTCGGCCCTTATTGGTGGTCAGATAGCGGCAACTGGTCTGGTGGAAGACGCCGGAAAGTTCACCGCGATTAAAGTAGAAATACCGGGATATCCAGTAACCTTCCAGATAGGCGATCTGGATGCCAGCCAACCCCCAATTACAACCGTGATTGGTGAAGCCACCGTGCTGGACCTGAACGCTTCGAGAAATTGATCGGGGGATAATTTCAGTCAAACAGGCGGCTACTCACGGTGACTTCGGTACTGGGCATCATCGGCTTTCCCATTGGGCATTCCATTTCTCCGGTGTTCCAGCAAGCGGCGCTGGACCATTGTGGTATAGATGCTACCTATCGAGCCTGGGAGGTGTCTCCGGACCAGGCAGGTGACTTTGTAACCGGCTTGCGCCGCGCTGAGGTGTTGGGGATCAACGTCACTGTCCCCCACAAGGAAGGGGTAATACCCTATCTGGACGAAGTAGACGATTGGGCCGCCGAAGCCGGGGCCGTCAATACCATCGTCAACCGGGAGGGGCGTCTCATTGGCCACAACACCGACGGCTACGGATTTTTGCGGGCGTTGCGAGAGGGGGGCGGCTTTCAACCCCAGGGCCGGCGGGTCTTGATTCTAGGGGCCGGCGGCGCGGCGCGGGGTGTCGTTCTGGCGTTGGTGCGGGAAGGAATCAGCCGGTTACTGGTGGCCAACCGGACCCTGCCTCGGGCGGAA
>DASTLM010000233.1:0-7205 GCA_035714945.1 Dehalococcoidia bacterium
TCTCCTGCTCAACGACGATGCTCACGCCTTCCAGAGCGGCTTTCAGGCCTCGACCTACCAGGGCCGTTAACAACTCTTCCCGGTGATCGTCCACCTCAATCATGATGGAACGAGTTTCCCGGGTGAACCCGGACACCTCACCCAGCTCGGCAACTTGGCCCTGCTCCAGGACGATGATCCGGTCGCAAGTCCGCTCAATGTCCCCCATCAGGTGGGAGGATAGAACAATGCTTATACCGAATTCACGGCCGATGCGGCGGATCAGGTCCAGCATTTCCACCCGGCCCAGGGGGTCTAACCCGGCGGTGGGCTCGTCCAGCAGAACCAACCAGGGGTCGTGGACGATGGCCTGGGCCAGCTTGACCCGCTGCTTCATACCGGTGGAGTACTCCCCAATGGGACGGTATCTCTCTTCGGCCAGTCCCACGTGCCTCAGGGTGTCGGCGGCGCGAATTCGGGCTTCCACCGGCGGCAGCCCGCTGACCTGGGCCATGTGGGACAGGAACTCGGCGGAGCTGATCGAGTCGGGCATGCAATCGTGCTCGGGCATGTAACCCAGGCGCTCCCGTACCTCCACCGAGGCGTAGGGCCGGGCGCCCATCACCTCGGCGGAACCGGCGCTGGGCCGGATCAGACCCAGAAACAGCTTGATAACGGTGCTTTTTCCGGCACCGTTGGGGCCCAGCAAGCCAGTTATGCCTTCCGATACCTGGAAATCAACCGAATCCAGCGCGATGGTTGATCCATATCGTTTGGAAAGTCCCCTGGCTTCCAGCAAAGGCGGCATGCCTGGATTATACCGCATGTCATGCAACCCTGGCCGGTAACCAGCGGGCCTCAGGACAATGGCTCAACAAATATTGATAACCCGACCCACCCGCGTCTAGATTGACAAAATGTAATTTGTGGAACAAGCTGGTCATTATTGGGACGTGACAGTGCGGTTAGTTAGAGTATATTGCCTCCGTAAACTCACCAGAGCCCCCGGAGGCACCCGGGTCTGCCCAGCCGAAAAAGCGATCCCCGCACCGGCTTCAACCTGCCACCCAAGGTGTATTGACACTGATCCTTCCCTGGAGAGTGGTTGAACCGCCCGACCAGTAGGCGAAGGTTGGTTCCAAGTAGGTGCAGATAATCGCTCCCCGGAAACCATGCGTTTCCAGGCAGTGGTTGAAGGCCGCGCCCTGCGGGCCGGCTATTCCGGTTGCCCTTACTACCGCGCTTGCATGCGGTGAGGGTTCTTCACAATGCGATCGATTAGAGTTAACCTTGGCTCCCTATGAATCTCAAAACAATCTTTAGACCCCTACCCACTCTGTCAGATCAAGACGTTGCCTACGGCCTAAAGATGATGACCTGGGAAGGCGCCGCCTCGGCGGCCATGTTCAGCGTCACCAGCAGCGGCATACTGGCAGCCTTCGCCCTGGTGCTGGGAGCGAACAACTTCCAGATCGGCATCCTCGCCGCCATACCTTTTATTACTCAGCCGCTTCAGATTCCCGCCATCTTCCTGGTGGAAAAGTACCGGCGGCGAAAGGCCATCGCCCTGCTAAGTTGGGTACCGGCGCAGCTAATGTGGATACCAATGGCCCTGGTGCCTTTCCTGGTCGATACCCCGAACCAGTTGGCGGTAGAGCTGCTATTGCTCTTCCTGGCCGTACGAGGGGTGATGGCGGCGATAACCGGCACCGCCTGGAACAGCTGGGCCCGCGACCTGGTGCCCCAGAATATTCTGGGCAGCTACTTTTCCCGCCGTCTGGCGCTGGCGACAATCGTCTCCATCATCTTCGGCCTGGCGGGAGCATTTTTTGTTGACTTCTGGCAGGGGCAAGCTTCCCCCGAAAGTCAGGTTTTCGGCTACTCGTTTGTCCTGCTAGCCGGAGCCATCTTCCTGGGGCTGGCCAGCCCACTGTTTATGTCACTACAACCAGAACCCTTGATGACCCCGATAGCCGGGCCCCAGCCCTCCCTGGCCCAGTCCCTCGCCATTCCCTTCCGAGACCGTAATTTTCGGCAATTGGTGAACTTCCTGTTATTCTGGGGATTCGCGGCAAATTTGGCGATCCCATTTTTCACCATCTACATGCTGCAAGTACTGGGGTTTCCCCTCTCTGGGGTTATCGCCCTGAATATTTTGGCCCAAATCACCAATGTTCTTTTCGTACGTGTGTGGGGTCCTTTCGCCGACCGCTTCGGCAGCAAGGTGGTCTTATCCACCTCAGTCTCGCTGTATTTGTTGGTGATTCTCGGCTGGGTGTTCACTACCCAGCCGGACCGGTACTTTCTCACCGTGCCTCTGGTGATAGTTCTTCAAATTTTTGCCGGTGTCGCCGCTGCGGGAGCCAACCTGACGATAGGCACCATTGGACTGAAGCTAGCCCCCCAGGGACAGGCCACTTCCTACATGGCGGTAGCCTCGCTGGCCACCAACCTGGGCGCTGGGCTGGGACCTCTGGTCGGCGGGCTGTTCGCCGATTTCTTCAGTACCAGGTCCTTCCGGGTTAATTTCCAGTGGATCGCTCCCGACCGTATGATTGAATTTCCCGCCCTGGACCTGACCGGATTCGATTTTCTGTTTGGAATCGCCTTTGTCATTGGGCTGATAACTCTGAATACCTTGACCACCATTCGAGAAGAGGGTGAAGTCGGCCGAGAAGTGGTCATGGATGAACTCCTGGCGCCAAGCCGGGGGATGACTCGGGCCCTGGGTTCAATTCCGGGGATGGGGCTACTGGTGGATTACCCTTACGCCTACCTCAGGCGCGTGCCGGGCCTGGACGTTGCCCTGGGCGTTACGGCTTATCAGGTGGCGTCCACCATCAGGACCGCGGTGGCCGCCGTCGGTCGGGGCCGGGATGGCGCGGAGAGCGTTGCCCAACGGGTCAGGAGTGCCGTGTTGGGCCTGGTAAGTCAGGCTGATGAATTGGGACAGGCGGGAGCCGACCTGGCCCTCTACACTGCCAAAGGGGCGATGAATGCCATCGACGAAGTTGCCGAAAATGTGGGGGAGTTGGCGAAGGGGACGGTTATCGGAGTGATCGCGGGAATGAGCGCAACCTCGGTTGACATCCGAGACGTGATCCGGGGTGCGGCCCATGGCGCGGTCCAGGGAGCCAATGAATCGGGCGCCGATATATCCGATATTGTTGAAGCGGCAACCAGTGCAGTGGCAGCCGCAAAAGAAGCCGGGGTCTTGGGGGGCATTTCGGAACAGGAAGCAGGAGCGCAGGCGGTTCAAGGGGCCCGGGAGGCGGCAAACGCTATCGGGCCGGATGCGGCTTCCAGGGTAATGGCGGCCCTGGCCGAGGCACCCTGAGCCCTGGACCGTCACAATACTCCGCGAAGAATCGATCAGGCCTGGTCCTGACTCAGCAGGGTCTATCAGACCTGGCAACGCTTCGATGACCATACTTGGACCATACTTGGACCATACTTGGACCATACTTACTTTTTCGCCAGAAAAGGCATCAACGGGGTAATTGCCGATGTTGAAAATTGGCGAAGCGCCAATAAAGGTATGAACTTGATATCGGCTTTTACCCCAAGGGCAAGCATGTCGGAGCGGGAAACCGCCCGGGGGATGCGGGTAGGTATCTGGCAGGTCGCCGCTGCCGGCGGACTGGAAGGCATCACCACCGGGGGGTTTCTGGCGGCCTTTGCCCTGGTGTTGGGTGCGACTAACCTCCAGATTGGCATTCTGACCGCCCTCCCATTTTTCATGCAACCCATCCAGATACCGGCCATGCTGCTGGTGGAGCGGCTGCGGCTGCGAAAGGCCGTCGCGGTACCCGCGTACTTTTTTGCCCAGTCCTCCTGGATTCCCATCGCCCTGATCCCAATTTTTATTGGCATACCCAGCAGTACCGCGGTTTCAATTCTGCTGGTGTTGATTGGTATCCGAGGCATCGCCAACGCCTTCTTTAACAACACCTGGATCAGCTGGCTTAGAGACCTGGTACCCCAGGAAGTATTGGGGAGCTTCTTCTCCAGCAGGCAAGCAGCGGCTACTCTGGCCACGGCAGTGGTGGGCCTGGGCGCGGCGTTTTATATCGACCTGTGGCGCAACCAGGTTCCCGAAGAAAACCTGGTCTTCGGTTATGCCATCGCCTACCTGATGGGGACGGTGATTCTGGGTTGGACCGCGGTAACCCTGATGGCCCTGATTCCGGAACCGCAAATGCAGGCGATGGAAGGCCAGCAGCCCTCTTTCCGCCAGTCCATGTCCGCGCCCTTTCGAGACCGCAACTTTCGAAGGCTGATCAACTTCCTGTTTATCTGGAACGTAGCGGCCAACATGGCGATTCCCTTTTTCGCGGTGTATATGCTGACCGAACTGGGCGTACCCCTTTCCGCCGTGATCGGTCTGGGAGTCCTCAGCCAGGTTTCCAGAATCTTGTTCGTGCGGGTCTGGGGGCCCATTGCCGATAAATTCGGCAGCAAAGTGGTCCTATCCCTGTCGGCTTCACTTTTCCTGCTGGTGTTTTTGGGATGGACCTTCACCGCAGCGCCAGACCCCCATTTTCTGACCTGGCCCTTGCTGGCCATCCTCCACATTTTCGCCGGGGTGGCTACGGCCGGAATCAACCTTACCGACATGACCCTCCGAATGAAATTGGCACCTCGGGACCAGGGGACCACGTATTTGACCGGAGCTTCGCTGGCGATTAACCTGGGTTCTGGGATCAGTCCCTTGATCGGCGGATTCCTGGCCGATTTCTTCAGCGTCCGGCAGTTGACTTTCACGCTGGGATGGATCGACCCCAGCCGCACCATCACCTTCGCGCCGATAAATCTCAGCGGTTTCGATTTCCTGTTTGCGGCGGCCTTTGCCCTGGGCGTCCTGTCCTTGAATCTCCTGGCGGCTATTCGGGAGGAAGGCGAGGTCGACCGGCAGGTGGTCCTGGATGTGCTGCTGGGGGAAGCCAGGGAGAGCTTCCGCAGCATGTCCTCGGTGCCCGCCCTGGGATTTATATCGGTACCCTACAGCTACTTGCGCCGAGTTCCCGGTATGGACGTGGCAGTCAGCGTTACGGCCTACCAGATCGCCGCGTCAACCAAGAGTGCGGTGTCGGCGATTAGCCGGGGCAGATCGGCAGTGGGCGATATCGCGGACCAGGTAGCCAAGGTAGTCGCCTATACTGCCAGTCAGGTGGGCGAGCTAGGTGGGCTGGGGGAACGGCAGTTGGTCGAGATCGCCCGCCACGCCGCCCGGGGCGCGATCCACGCCCTGGACGACGTATCCGAAGATGTGGAAAAGGTGGCCAAAGGAGCCGTGCTGGGAACGGTCCGCGCCCTCAACAAGCACGCCCTCAATCCCTACCACGTAATGCGAGAAATCGGATTCGGCACAGTTCAGGGTGCCGGTGAAGTGGGCGCCGACGTAACTTTGACCTCGACCGAGGTTATCGCCGGGGCCCGGGAAGCGGCCCAGGAACTGGGGATATCAGAGTCAGAAGCGGTAGCCCATGCCTCGGAGGGGATCCGGGCAGCTGCCGAATCCATCGGGCCGGAGGCGGCGGCGGCGGTCCGAATTGCCCTTTCGGAGCAAGTAAGGGCTCGAGGAATGATTGAGCAGATCGATTGGTAATCAAGATTTCGGGGCAATCTCCCTCAGGTTAAATTAGACCAGCATCGTCTGCGGATGCTGGCAAATTGGAGCGGGTCTGAAATGGAAGCCAGCGACATTGTTAAACTAATCATATTGTTGATTGCGATGCTCGCTTCGGCGCTTTTCTCCGCAACTGAAGCAGCGTTCCTTTCAATGCAGCGGGGCAAGCTGGCCGCTTTGACGCTGAGTAATCCAAAGCAAGCCAGGAAGGTAGAGCGATTCGCCAGTAATCCAGAAAAGCTGCTATCTACCGTACTCACCGGGAATAATCTGGCGAATACTGGCGTGGCGGCAGTGGGTACAAGCCTGGCGCTATCGTTCCTCAGTTCGAACGCCGCCGTCATAGCGTCGACCGTGGTGGTTACGGTCCTGTTATTGGTCTTTTCGGAGGCCATACCCAAGACCATCGCCACCCGCCACTCGATTGGGTTGGCGACTTTGATGTCAACACCGCTTCGGGTAGTGGAACTGGTGCTGCTGCCGGCAATCTGGACCCTGGAGAGAGTGGTTCGAGGCGTTACCAGACTGCTCGGTTTGCCCGGGGCCCATCTGGTTTCTCAAGAAGACATTATTGCTCTGGTGCATGAGGGTAGAACGACCGGAACGGTGGAACCGTCCCAGGCCGAGATGCTGGGCAACGTCTTCCGCGTGGAGGACCGTCAGCTCAAGGAGGTGATGACGCCCAGAACCGAGATCGTGGGCCTCAGGAAAGGCGCCACTCTGGATGAGTTCTATCAGCTTTATCGCCGGCAGCCCCATGCTCATTACCCGGTTTACGAAGGCAACCTGGACCACATAATTGGCATTCTTTCGTTGAAGGACCTGGTCCACGAGTTCGCCTATGGCGGTATCCAACCTGGTGATGACGTTACCCGGTTGGCCCAGCCTCCCTACATTCTTCCCGAAACCAGGCTGTTGGGGGAGCACCTCCGCCAATTGCAAGTAACTGGGCACCAATTGGCAATTTTGGCCGACGAGTATGGTGGGACCGCCGGTCTGGTTACCCTGAAGGAAATGGTGGAGGAGATCGTGGGTCCCCTGGGAGAGCCGGATGGAGATGAAATCCAGGCGATGGGTTCGGGTATGTATCAGGTGGACGGGGGAATGGACATTGACGCAGCCAATAAGCTACTGGGTTTGGGCATACCGGACGGCGACTACGAAACCCTTGCCGGGTTTATTTTGACTCGCCTTGGTGTGATTCCGAAGGAGGGCGACCAGTTCCAACACAAGCAGTTTGTTTTGGAAGTGACTGATATGCAGGGGGTCAAGATTGAACAGGTAACCGTGACCGGGGTAGTTGGTACGGAAGAGAACCTGGCGTAAATTCCAAGCTGAAGCCTGGAGCTTCCAGGGCCAGTCCAAGCCCAGGCACTGTAGGCCCAGAGCCCACGGGCTATAGCACAAACAGGAATGCGCCTTATATCCCCATGCTTGAAAGCAGGGGTCTTACGGCGCGATTTGATAAAATGGGTAGAGGGTGTATGGGCACGCAGGATACACTGATACATTTTGCAACTTGGTAAAAGGAGGATTGTAGCTTTCCTCTGCCGCCTGAGGGCGACAGTCTCCAGCTACACGTTTTATGAAGGCGCGG
>DASTLM010000234.1:0-2024 GCA_035714945.1 Dehalococcoidia bacterium
GGGTCCAGGCCGAGGTGATGCAGGCCTGGCAAGGCGCCCAGGAGGGAGCCTCGACCAGGTGGAACGACGAGTTCGACCAGCACCCGGACCGCGTCCGCAACGCCGACAAGTGGCTTCAGGCGGCGCGGGCTGGAGTTCAACGGTAGAGGCTTGGGCGACAATGCGGCAGGCTACGACGGCGTGGCCCGCCGCTAACGAAATCAGAGGTCAATAGACGAGGGCGAACGTGGCTGAAAAAGTTTTCCCTTTGGTCCAACCTGGTGGAGCTGGAGGGAATCGAACCCTCTGCCTCTTCAATGCCATTGAAGCGCTCTCCCAAATGAGCTACAGCCCCCCACAAAGAGGAGCGGTGCCCGCAGACACCGCTCGGTAAATATACCAAAACCCTGGCTGGCCTGCAATAGGCAAATTAGCCCTTGTGGACGAACTTGACCACGGTACGGCCCTTGCTGCCCTGGTAAGGCTCCACCACGTAAAGATCCTTGTGCGAGTCCACCCAGATGCCGTGGCAGGAGCGGTGGGTCATTGAACCCCACTGGGCCAGCCGCTCGCCCTCCAGGGTCAGGATGCTGACCAGCCCGCCGTTGTGCTCGGCGACGTAGACGATGTCATCGGCGTCAACGTAGATCACCGCCGGGCCAATGAGTTTGCTGGGCCAGGTGGCCAGGTGCGCTCCCTCCTGGTCGAAGACCTGCACCCGGTCGTTCTCCCGGTCGGCGATGAACAGACGCCCCTTCCGGTCGATCCAGCAGCCGTGCGGCAGGTTGAATTGGCCGGGGCCGGAGCCAGGGCCTCCCCAGGACTTGATCAACTTGCCGTCCCTGGCAAACTTGTGCACCCGGGCGTTGGCGTAGCCATCGGCGATAAAAATCTCGCCGGCGTCGTTGACCGCGATACCGGCGGGCAGATTGAAGGGATCGCCTCCGTGGGTCACCAGCTTCCAGCCGTTGGAGCCGAAGTCGGTGTTGTCGGCGCCGGTGTCCGAGCGGAATCCCTTCTCGCCGATGGTCTGGAGCAGCTTGCCCTCCCTGGTGAACTTCATGATCTGGCCCTGGTTGCGCTCCACCAGCCAGACATTGTCCTCCCGGTCCAGGATGATGGCGTGGGGAAAGGCGAAAAGTCCCGCGCCCCAGGAGTTCAAGAATTTGCCTTGCCGGTCAAAAATCATGACCGGATGTTCCAGATTTCGGTTGAAGCAGTAGACCCGGTCTTGAGAGTCACCGTACACCGCCGCCGCTGGCATCGCCATGCCCGCGGGCAGCTTGGCCCAGTCGGTGTCCATCTCATAGGTGTATTTGCCGCTGCCTACAGTAGTAGTCGTAGTCACAGTCCATTCCTCCTCGTCAGGCTGGTTCGATTATTGCAGTAAATCCGTTGCCGGTCAATTAAAAAAGGTTAGATATAGAACGCTAGAAAACCGCGATGGGGTTTACCGGCGAGCCGGTGGTGTTGTGCAGCCGCAGCGGCCCGATGGACACCATGAACTGCCAGCGGTTTCGTTCCCGGCAAGCCTGGGCCACGTCCTCCAGGTTGGCGTTATCCAGAATCCAAAGGCCCATGGCGGTGATGCCCACCTGA
This sequence comes from Dehalococcoidia bacterium, assembly GCA_035714945.1. Taxonomy (GTDB): domain Bacteria; phylum Chloroflexota; class Dehalococcoidia; order Lucifugimonadales; family UBA3495; genus Casp-Chloro-G3. The sequence continues at coordinate 1,579 of DASTLM010000234.1, forward strand.
TGGATCGGCTGCAATACTCTGGGATACTGGGCCGGGCTGACATCGTTGCCGGTGTCCGAACCCATGACCGCAATCCCCCGCTCGTGGAATAGCGGCAGACAGGCGGCCTGACAGGCCGTCGAACCGGCGGACCGGTCCACCGGGCCTTCGACGTTGCGCCGGTGCAGTTGCCCGGTGCGAATCAGCAGGATATCGCCTTCTTCGACCTTGAACCCGCAATGTTCTTCAGCGGCCAGGATATCTTCCGGCGTTACCCCCTCACCCCGCTCCAACCAGGCCACGCCGCGAATCATGGGCACGTCCACCAGCACGCCCCGGCTGATGAAGCCATTCTTGGCGGCCACCACCGAGCAGACGGTGGCGCCCAGATTGGTGGAGACCAGGTGGGCCGGTTTGCCGTTGTAGGTCTTGCCGTCCCAGAAAAAGTGGGCCAGGCTGTCAACGTG
>DASTLM010000235.1:0-6735 GCA_035714945.1 Dehalococcoidia bacterium
AATTTCGGCACACTTCCCTCTATAACGCCGCTATAATGCCGCGAAAAGGCATACAGCACGGACGGTGATGCTGGAGCACATCGGATTCGCCAGCGAGAGTGACCTGCCACACCAGGCCACTGGCGGTTGCGGCCTATTTGAGAAAAGTTGGTAAAGACCCGGTAAGGGTTGCCTTCCCCAAAAGGAGGAAGGTAAAAAAGGGGGAAGGTAACTCTGGTCAGGCGACTCTGCGAAAAGGAAGGAAGGTGAACTGGCCCCATGCGAAGTAAGGTAACCATCGTCGGCGCCGGAAACGTCGGCGCAACCACTGCCCAGCGAATTCATCAATTTGGTTATGCCGACGTGGTGCTGGTAGACGTGGTGGAAGACCTGCCCCAGGGCAAGGCCCTGGACCTGCTGGAGTCCGGCCCGGTTATCGGCTCCGACGCCAGCATCACCGGCAGCAATGGATATGAGGCCTCGGCCGACTCCGACGTGGTGGTGATCACCGCCGGAATCGCTCGCCGCCCGGGAATGAGCCGGGACGACCTGCTGCTGACCAATATGAAGATCACCTCGGCAGTCACCAGGGAAGTGGTCAAGCACTCTCCCAACTGCATCATCATCGCGGTGACCAACCCCCTGGACGCCATGGTCCAGAACGTCTTTGAGACCAGCGGATTCCCGCGCCACCGGGTCTTCGGCATGGCCGGAGTCCTGGACACCGCCCGATTTCGCACCTTCATTGCCCGGGAGCTGGATGTTTCGGTGGAGGACGTCCAGGCCTACGTGCTGGGCGGCCACGGCGATGATATGGTGCCCCTGGTGCGGTTCACCACCGTGGGCGGCATCCCCATCAGCGAACTGATGGACGAAGACCAGGTCCAGAAACTGGTGATTCGGGCGCGCCAGGGCGGCGGCGAGATCGTCGCGCTGTTGAAGCAGGGCAGCGCCTACTACGCCCCCTCGGCATCCATCACCCAGATGGTTGAGGCGGTGCTGCTGGACAAGAAGCGCATTCTGCCCGCCTGCGCCTACCTGGAGGGCGAGTACGGCATCCACGGACTTTGTGTCGGTGTGCCGGTGAAGCTGGGCGCCAACGGACTGGAAAAGATCATTGAGATCCAGCTAACCCCGGACGAACAAGCGGCCCTGGAGGCCTCCGCCGCCAGCGTTAAAGAGTTGGTGGACGTGATGCGCCAGACCAGGGCTGAGGGAGGGTAGAAGCCCCGCCCCCAATCTAATCCAAGCTGGAGGGACTGGTATGATCGTCGTCCGTTTCAAAGCGAAGTGTAAGCCGGATAAAACAGGCACAGCGGAAGCAGCTTTCCGGGAGGTTATCCCTCCCAGCAGGCGGCTCGAAGGCGTGATTAGCTTCGACATCGCCCGAGATATCAGCGACCCCGACTCCTTTATTGCCACCGAAGTCTTTACTGACCGGGCGGCCCTCGAACGCCAGGAGTCGTTACCTGAGGTCCAAAAGGCAATCGGGTTACTACCCGACCTGCTGGTCGACGAACCCGTGGCCACGATCTTCTACGTCGCCTCCTCTGAACCGTGGGGAGATTGAACCAACCGCGCTCCGGCAAAAGACTCATCTTGGCCGGCTTATCTTGAGGGAGACCCTGGAGCTTGTCTCATGCCAGCACACACATCCCGTGAGCAGCAACTACTGGCCAAGGCTGCCCAATATCTGCCGGGAGGCACCGGCGGCAACACCAACTTTCCCAGGGAGTTGCAGTTCCTGGTCAAGGAAGGTCGCGGCTCCCACCTCTGGGATGTCAGCGGGAACCGGTACATCGACTGGCTGATGGGTTCCGGCCCCATGATTCTGGGCCACGCCCATCCCGCGGTGGTGGCGGCGGTCGTCGAGGCGGTGAGTCAGGGCAGCACCTTTTTTGCCACCAACGAGAAGGCGGTACTGCTGGCCGAAGAGCTGTGCAACGCCGTTCCCTGCGCTGAGAAGGTCCGGTTCACCACCAGCGGCACCGATGCCTGCTTCCAGGCCATGCGGATTTGCCGGGCTTTCACCGGCAAGGAAAAGGTGCTCAAGTTTGAGGGTGGCTTCCACGGCACCAGCGACTACGCCGTGATGAGCGTCACCCCCTCAGCAGGTATGGAGTTTCCCCAGGCCGTGGCCAACAGCGCCGGAGTACCCTCAGCCCTGCACGACCTGATGCTGATTTCCCAGTACAACGACCTGGACACCACCACCGCCATCATTGAAGCCCACCACAGCGAACTGGCAGCGGTTATTATCGAGCCCCTGCAGCGGGTGATTGGGCCGCAGCCCGGATTCTTGCTGGGGCTACGGGAATTAACCGACAGGTACCGGATTCCCCTGATCTTCGACGAAGTTGTGACCGGATTCAGGCTGTCCTACGGCGGCGCCCAGAGTTACTACGGGGTCACCCCCGACCTCTGCGCTGTGGGCAAAATAATGGGTGGAGGCTATCCCCTGGCCGCGGTGATGGGACGGGGCGACATCATGTCGGTCTACGATCAGAGCGTGACCGCCTCCGAAGATTTTGTCGGTCAGACCGGCACGCTCAACGGCAATCCCATCGCCTGCGCCGCCGGGCTGGCGACTCTGGCCCAGCTTCGCGAGGAAGGGGCCTACCAGAGGTTGCGTGCCACCGGAAGCCGGGTGCGCCAGGCGTTGGTGGACACCTGCGCCGAAAATGGGGTCCCGGCGCAGAGTTCCGGTGACGACGTCATCTTCGACGTGTTCTTCACCGACCAGCCGGTGCGGAACTACCGGGACGGCCTGGCCGCTGACGCCCAGGCGATGTCCCGGTTCAATGCCGGCCTTCTGGAGCAGGGCATCTTGAAAAGCTGGCCGCAGAAATTCTACCCGTCCCTGGCCCACACCGACGCAGACATCGAACAGACCATCGCAGCGTTCAAGAAAGTGGTGCCGAAACTGCGCCGGTAGCTCCCACCAGGACACGATTTCACTAAACCCTCGAGGTTTGACCTCGAGGGTTTCCGCCTCAACCATCGATACGAAGTATGCTCACTGGCTGGTACCAACCCGGCGGGCTATTTCAGCTCACCAGCCTGGAGTCGCAAAAAGACCCCTCTGCTGGTTCGTTATCTTTCAGCGTTATCTTTCAGCGTTATCTTTCAGCGGAGGGGTTATGGCTCCGGGTAGTCGAAATTGGATGTTACCCAGGCATATTTACTGACGGCGCTCCGCTCTCAGCTTCAGTTCCAGGGGAGCGGTGCTGATGATGTGCTTCTTCAGCCCCAGTTCGGCGGGCGAGATGCCCATGGCCAGGCCAATCAACTGGGGCAGGTGCAGAATCGGCAAGTTGATGGGACGCTGGGCCTGCCTGGCCGCCTTCGGCTGGAAGCCGTCCAGGTTCAGGTGGCACAGGGGGCACGGCGTGACCATCGCATCGGCGCCCAGGTCTCTGGCTTCGGAAGTATGCTTCCTGACCATCGCCATTGAATTTTTTTCATTGATGGTAAGGATGGGAAACCCGCAGCAGCGAGTCTTGCCGGCGAAGTCTACCAGGACGGCGCCCAGGGTCTGGATCAGCGTTTCCAGGGAAGTCTGCCGCTCCGGGTGTTCTTCAATGCCCAGGGCTTCGGTGGGCCGGACGATGTAGCACCCGTAGAAGGGGGCAATCCGCAGGTTCCCCAGGGAGCGCGTGATGTGCGGCGTCAGGTTTTCCAGACCGTAGTCTTCAATCAGGATCCAGAGCAGGTGTTTGACCTGGGCCGTTCCCTGGTACTCCAGACCTTCTTCGGCCAGATGAGAGTTAATCTGGGTCAGGTATTCCGGGTCCTGCATTCGCCGGTTGGCCTGACCCATAACGCCCTGGCAGGTGCTGCAGATGGTCATGATGGTCATGCCCAGCTGCTCCGCTTTAGCCATCGTGCGGGCGTTGAGCGTGTCACCAAAAAGTTGGTTCTTTTCCTGCATTACGCCGGCGCCACAGCAGGTCCAGGCCCGTATCTCCTCCAACTCAATACCCAGCCGCTGGCAGATCATCTGCGCCGCTGGGTACAGTTCGGGCGCTCCCCCCTGGGAGACGCACCCTGGATAGAACGCGTACTTCAATTTGGTCCTCCCGGGCTTTTCGATTAGCTCCCACCTTGACGGCTATCGCCGTCAGTGGTTCATTTTCCGGAACAGCCGGCGAATGGTATCCACGTCTTCCACGTTTTTGTGCACCAGGGGCGGCAGCTTGCCGTGGGTCAACGCCCGCCAGCCCACCGGCACAAATCCCAGCAACGCTGGAATGTTGGTCATGCCGACGGTCTGGACCGGCAGGCGCAGTTCATCCAGCCGGCCGCTATGCCCCACCGATTCGGTGAAGGCCTCGGCATGGCGCGCTCCATTGTTGTTGCCGAACCCAATTTCGATGGCCTGGTCGCGCATCGCCATGATTCGGTCCATGGGCGCCACGCCCTTGGGACAGACCTGTACGCACTCATTGCACCTGGTGCAGTCCCACATGCCCGAGGGCATCCCCAGTTTGGCCAGGCGGTCTCGCGAAACTCCGTTGGCGTCACCGTCCCGGGGATCGGCGGTAAACCGGTAGGCTTTAGCCAGGGCTGCGGGCCCCAGGAAGGTGGGATCAACTTCCAGCACGGTGCAGTCGGAGACGCAGGCCCCGCACATGATGCAAGCGGTCACCCCCGAAAGGTGCAACATTGACTCGTTGGAAGCGATGTATTCGGCCTCGGGTTCGGGCACCTCGGGCTTGAGATATGGTTCAACCTCTTCAACTTTTTTCCAGAACAGGTCAAAGTTCACGATCAGGTCTTTGACGGTTGGCATAACACCGGCCGGTTCGACCACGATCAACCCGTCCGGGTCCATTGACGCCGACGCTTTGGTCTTGCAGGCCAGTCCAGCGTGCCCGTTGATGCGCATGGCACACGAACCGCAGATGGAGCTGCGGCAGGAACAGCGCAGACTCAGCGTGCCGTCCAGTTCTTCGCGGATCATAATCAAAGCATCCAGGACGGTGGCGTTTTCATCGATGGCGATCGGGTATTCCTGCCACTCGACCTGGGGCCGGTCGGCATCCGGGTTATATCGCTTGATCTTGACTGTGACATCCATCGGTCAGTATTTCCTCTCCTCGGGAGTCCACCGGGTAATGGTGACCGGCAGGCTGGACAACTCCGGGCCAACTTCGCCCTGGGTCACCACAATGTGTTTCAGCCAGTTTTCATCGTCCCGTTTGGGATAGTCGACGCGAAACTGCGCCCCTCGGCTCTCCTTACGTTCCAGGGCGCTGACCGCGATGGTTTCGGCGCAGTCCAGCATGAAACCCAATTCCAGGGCGAAAATCAGATCGGTGTTAAACACCTTTCCCTTGTTATGAACCGGCACGCTGGCGTAACGGGTCTTCAGTTCCTGAATCTCCTGAATGGTCTCTTCGATGCCCTCTTTATTACGGAACACGGCCACATTGCGGTTCATCGACTCGCCCATTGCCAACCGGATCTTGCCCCAGCGGTCTCCGTTGTCCGGTCGGTCCAGCATTCCCTGAAGCCGCTGCCCTTCCCGGGCGGCCACTGCGTTCTCATCAACATTAATGTACGAAAGGCCCCGGGCAAAGGCGGCGGCGTGGGCGCCGGCACGCTCGCCAAACACAATGGTGTCCAGCAGCGAGTTGGCCCCCAGGCGGTTGCCGCCGTGGACGCTGACATTGGCGCACTCGCCAGCGGCGTAGACTCCGGGCAAATTGGTCTGCCCGTCAATGTCAGTCTTGATGCCGCCCATGATGTAGTGCATTCCAGGACGGATCGGCACCGGCTCCTTGATCATGTCTTTACCCGTCAGGTCAATGCCCAGCTCGCGGATCTGGCTGAGCTTCTCCATAATTAGCTTTTCGCCCAGGTGGGTACAGTCCAGCAACACGCAGCCGTTGATGCCGTTTCCGGCGTTGATCTCGGTCTGTTCCGATCGTGAGACCACGTCGCGGGAAGCCAGCTCCATCATATTGGGAGCATACTTTGCCATGAAACGCTCGCCGTTCTTGTCCCGCAGGTAGGCTCCCTCGCCTCGGGCGGCCTCCGAGAGCAGGACTCCGCTGCCCGATATGGTGGTGGGGTGATACTGGACCATTTCCATGTCCATCAATCTGGCCCCGGCATTGTAGGCCAGGGCCATACCGTCTCCGGTAACGATCAAAGCGTTGGTGCTGGGCTCAAACAGGCGACCGCAACCGCCGGTGCAGAAGATGACGCTCTTGGCCCGGATAGCATGCAGTTTACCGGTGCGAATCTCCAGGGCGGTAACTCCGGCAACCTGACCTTCTTCGATTATGAGCGAGGTTACAAACCATTCTTCGTAGCGCCGCACGCCCGACTTGGTCAGCTGTTCAAACATGACGTGGAGCAGGGCCTGACCGGTAAAGTCACCGACGAAGAAGGTGCGGGCGCGCCGCTGACCACCGAAGGCCCGGGTGCCCAGCTTACCCTCTTCATCCCGATTGAAGGTCACGCCCATATGCTCCATATCGATCAGCGATTGACCGGCGGAGCGGCACATAACTTCGATGGCATCCTGGTCTCCCAGGAAGTCGCTGCCCTTGATGGTGTCGTAGGCGTGGTCTTCCCATTCATCCCCCCGGTCGGTCAGCGCGGCGTTAATGCCACCCTGAGCGGCATTGGAGTGGCTGCGTACGGGATGCACCTTGCTGATGATTGCGGCGTTGGCGCCACCAGCCCGAGCCGCGATGGCGGCCCGCATTCCGGCCAATCCCGCGCCAACTATCAGCACATCATGTT
>DASTLM010000236.1:0-10974 GCA_035714945.1 Dehalococcoidia bacterium
GCATGATCAATACCAAGCGGCCGTTGGAAGAGAAGATGGCCCTGTTCTGGCATGGCGTCCTGTGCACTGGCCACGCCAAATGTGAATACCCCAAGCAACAGCAAATGGAATTCGACATGTTCCGCTTCCAGGGTCTGGGGAGCTTCCGGGAATTGCTGCAGTCCCTGGCCCGGGACCCGGCCATGGTGTTTTATCTGGACAACTGTATGAGCCACAAAGGTGCCATCAACGAAAACTGGGGACGAGAACTTCTGGAGCTTTTCTCCCTGGGCGTCGGCATGGACGGGAAGGAAAACTATACCGAAGATGATGTCAAGGCCGCAGCGCGGGCCTTTACCGGCTGGACCGTCTCCAGCGCCATTCCCCGTTACCCTTACGGCAGGTATGAGACCAGGTTTATCTACGACCCCGATGACCACGACGATGAGGTGAAGACCTTCCAGGGCGAAACCGGAAATTTCAACGGCCAGGATATCATCGACATCATTGTGAGGCAGCCCGGTGCTGCCCGGTTCGTGGCACGCCACCTGTACAACTTCTTTGTGGCCGACGAGCCTCAGGTACCAGCCTGGAAGGACACTCCTCCCCGCGATCCTGAAGCCATAAAAATGTTGGAGGACGAGTACTTCCGCTCCAACTACAATATCGGATCCATGCTCCGGGTCCTGTTCAATTCCGACTTCTTCAAGAACTCCCGGTTCACCAAGGTGAAGAGCCCCGCCGAAACAGTAGTAGGCACTATGCGGCTGGTGGGTGACTTCGCCACTCCCAAGCCGGGAATTAATGCCCTCACGCTGAACATCCGCTACATGGGTCAGGACCTGCTGAACCCGCCTACCGTCGAGGGTTGGCATACCGGTAAGGAGTGGATCGACAGCGGTACTCTGGTGGAAAGGATCAACTTCACCGCGGATCAGGTAGGCAACACCGCCCTCCCCGGCATCCAGGCCATTATTAACCGGCTGCGTTCTCAGGGGTCCACTCTGTCTCCAGAAGCCTTCGTCGCCGGTTGCCTGGATAACCTGGGTGCCTATGAAATCACCGACGAGACTCGGGGTCAGCTAGTCGAGTTGGCCAAGGGTGAAGGCGAGATCCGCACCTCAGGTCCAGGGTTTGACCAGAGAGTGGCCCAGATGCTTCAGTCGATGGTGGCCACCACGGAGTACATCTTCGCCTAGTTTGTCCCAGTACCTGCGGACAGGAACCATCTGTCCGCAGGCTAGTTGCGGCGGCGGCAATCCAACCGCCGAATGTTACCGAAAATCGGAGTCAAATCAGAGTCAGAGGAGGAGTAAGTCATGACGGTAACCAAGAAGGACCCAGTACTGGCTGTGCTGCAGTTGTCCGGCGGCAACGATGCCTTGAATACGATAATACCCTACACGGACGCCCAATACTTCGATAACCGCCCCCACGTCCGAATCGCTGCGGACCAGGTTCTGCCGATTAACGACAAGATCGGATTTAACCCGGCCATGGGGCCGCTGAAGAAGCTCTACGACGAAGGCAAGGTGGCGATCATTCAGGGTATTGGTTATCCCCGACCCAGCCGTTCCCACTTCCGGTCGATGGACATCTGGCACACCTGCGAACCCGACAAGGTGGGAGAAGAGGGCTGGCTGGGCCGGGCAGTTCGCGACCTGGACCCCCACAAAGAAAACGTGCTGACCGGAGTTAACTTCGGTCGCGGCCTGCCCCGGGCCCTGGTGGCTCCCGGGGTTCCGGTAGCGTCGGTAGGTAACCTGGAGACCTACGGTGTCCTCACCGGCATTGACGATGAGGACCAGCGGCTCAAAGCCCTTGACGTATTTTCCCGGGTCTACACCCCAATGATCGGGAAGGGCGCAGTGGTTGACTACCTGGCCCAGACCGGTCTGGACGCCTTGAAAGGGGCAGACATTCTCAGTACGGCGGCGGATCGCTACTCCTCTACCGTAGAGTACGGCGGCGACACAGTGGGCCAATACATGAGAAATATGGCTCAGACTCATCTGGCTGGATTTGGGACCAGGCTGCTCTACACGACGGCGCCGTACAACAGCTTCGATACTCACGCCGGCGAGATGGCCAACCATAGCCGACTCTGGACCGAGACTTCCCGGGCCATCGTTGACTTCTACGACGATTTGAAGGAGCACGATGCCAGCGATAACGTGGTGTTGCTGGTGTTCACCGAGTTCGGCCGCCGGGTTCACGACAACGGTTCCGGCACGGACCACGGTTCGGGCGGAATCGCCTTCGTCGTGGGCGATGCGGTGAAAGGCGGCCTGTACGGCGAATACCCTTCGCTGGACCAGGATAAATTGCTGGAGGGCGACCTCCATTTTAATAACGACTTCCGTGGCCTGTATTCCACCCTGGTGGAGCAGTGGATGGGCCTGGATGCCAAGCCGGTGGTGAACGGTAGCTTCGAGCAGCTGGCCTTTCTTTAGGCCTCACGGCTAGTCGACCACCGTTGCCCGCTCTGGATACTAGAATGCGACCAGCCTCTCTCCTCAAGGGAGAGAGGGGCCAGGGTCCAACCAACTGGAAGCCCACACTTTGTGAGGTGAAAATGACGACCCAGATATCCCACGTAAATTTGCAGTATAGCCACACCATCGGCCGGGGTGAGCAGTTTGGTCCCGGGTTTACCTATCCAATATTCGTCGCCCGTGGTGATGATGACCTGATGTACGTGCTGTGCCGCGGTACGGAGTACCGCCCGGAAGGCACCCGCATTACGGTCTGCACGGTAGGCGAAGAGTTTGTGTCCATCTTCGCCAGAGGTGTCACGCAGCAGGGGCCTCACGAATACAATATGGCCGACGGTTCCCTGGTCTGGCCCACCGGCCTGGCCATCGACAGCCAGGGTAACATCTACGCCTGCGACGAATGGTTGAATCGAATCTCCATCTACAACAAGGATGGAGAGTTTGTCGGCAAATGGCAGGAAAAGACGGGAAGCGGTGACGGTGAGCTTGACCGCCCCGCCGGTATGGTCTTCGATCAGCAGGACAACCTCTATGTTGTGGACGGCGGCAATCACCGCGTCCAGAAATTCACCAAGGACGGAAAGTTCCTGTCCAAATGGGGCAGGCTCGGAGACGGAGATGGCGAATTCAACATGCCCTGGGGGATCGCCGCCGACCAGCAGGATAACATCTACATAGCCGACTGGCGGAACGACCGAATCCAGAAGTTCGACTCGGCTGGCAATTTCTTGATGAAATTCGGTTCCTCCGGATCTGGCGAAGGCCAGTTCAACCGGCCCACGGGAGTCGCCGTGGATCGGCAAGGGATAATATACGTGGCCGACTGGTTGAACGATCGACTTCAGGTCTTTGACCGGGACGGCAGCTTCCTCCTGCTGAAGACCGGCGACGCCACCGTTTCCAAATGGGGGATGGACAAACTGAACGCCAACCCCGAGATGTGGGAAGAGCGAAAGCGGGCCCACGGTCTGGAGCGGGAAAAGGATTTCTGGGCCCCCACCGGCGTGACCGTGGATGACCAGGGCCGGGTTTTCGTGACCGAATCGACCCGCAACCGCGTTCAGGTCTACCAGAAGCAAGGCGCGACCTTCCTGGGTATCCGTCTGTAACCCCTTGGCTGGGGGATGACCGTTAGCCTCGCCCTCATGCCTTCCGGGGCCGGGCGCCCGGCTCCGGTATTCGCTAGCCGGGTTGCAGTGCAGCTTTCCCAGGAAATGCGCCAGAGGAATGCGCCAGCAGCAGGGCTCCATATCATTGGGGCCCTGCATTTGTTCCCTCTAGGGTAGTCGGATCATCACCGAAGGGTACTATTTTATGACGATCAGGGTTGCGCGTTTACCCTATGTGAGTTCCGAGCCTTTCTACTTTGACATGGAGCGCCGGGGGATTGAGTTGCACCCGATGACGCCCAGCGAAATTTCGCCGGCGGCCGATGCCGGAGAAATCGACGCCGGCCCGGTACCGCTAGCTGACTGCGGGCGGCTGTCTGACCGGTTCCGTCCCCTTTCGGGATTCTGTATCGCCACGGTTACCCGAGCCGGCAGCGTGTTTCTACACTCGGCCAGACCGATCAACGATCTGGCCGGGTCTCGCATCGGTGTCACCCGCGAAGCTTCGACCGCGCTTAACCTCCTCCGGGTGTTGCTTTCCCTCAAATACCAGGTCAAGCCCGCAGCTTACGTTTCGCTAGAGGAACCCAGCGATGCTCTGCTTCACATCGGGAACCTGGGCCTGCGCCACCGGCGGGGCGTGCGAGGATTTCCTCACGACTATGACCTGGGAGAGGAATGGTACCAATGGACCGGCTTACCCCTGGTATTGGCCAGATGGATGGTCCGAAAGGACCTGGCCAGCGCCGATGCAGCCGTGCTGGAAGACGCCATCTTCTCTGGCCTACAGGATTGGTCGGACGGGCTGTTCCACCTTTCCGATCCCCGCGACAGCGTGCGGATGCACCCTCAGGACATCCTGGTCTACACCCAGGGCTTCCGGTACTACATTGGAGTGCCAGAACAGAAGGCCATCGAGTTGTTCCAGGCCTACCTGGCGCAGATCACCCCTTGAGCCAGGCGGGAACGCCCGTCGTCCGGATCGGCCCGGTTAATCGCGGGTGGAGCGGGTTTTACCCAGGGTGTTGCCTAACTACCCCGGCGGTAGTATAAATGCGGTGTGCCGAAAATGGGAGTCCAGAGGGGCTTCACCCCTCTGGCAGGGGTCTGGGGGTGTCCCCCAGATACAATTTCTACCCCCTTCCTGGTCAGGAAGGGGGTTGGGGGATGGTCGAAAAGGGGATTTTATCAACCTGCTAATGACCATGGGCGGACTACCGGATAACGATTGATCGGCGAATCGGCGCAGTCTAACTGGAGTCGGAAGTGTCCAGTGGGGTTGCTGCTCAGGAGATGAAGCGATATGGCGGAGATCGTGCCCCAGGAATCAGCAGAGGTTGGTGTCGACCAGGGGATAGGAACATCCTTTGAGCGTACCTCGGTCTTCTGGCTGACCAATTTTTCCCACGCGGTGAACCACTTTCAGAACCAGATGGTGGCGCTGCTCTACGTGGTCATCATGCCGGAGTTGGGATTCGGCTACCAGGAACTGGGAATTCTGACGGCGGTCATGATATTGATGGGCGGTGTAACCCAGGGGTTCTATGGCTTCTTGACCCCCTTCGTGCCCCGGCCCTGGCTGCTGGGTATCGGCAACATTGTGCTGGGACTGGGTACTCTGGCCACCGGCTGGGTCGGCTCCTATGGCGCCTTTCTGGGCGCGCGAGCCGTGTCGGCCACCGGGGGCAGCGCCCAGCACCCAGTGGGGTCTAGCCTGCTGGTCAGCTACTTTCCCCAGCGACGGGGCACCGTCCTGTCCTTCAACATGAGCTTCTCCAATATCGGCAGCCTCCTGGCCCCAATGGCGGCCGGTCTCCTGCTGTTGATATTGGACTGGCGGCAGATCTTCATGCTGGTGGCAGCCTTGAGCATCGTCATGGGAGCGGCCTACTTCCTGTTTCGTGACCGGGTGGGCGCTGATCAGCGGGCTAATCAGACCAGCCGGGTGAAGCTGGCCCGGGGCAAGGAAAGCTACATTCGGGCGTTGCGCAACCGTAACGTTTTGTTGGTGTCGCTGGTCATGGCGGTGGGAGGGGCCGGAAGGGACATGGGAGTGAACCTGGCCTTCCTGGGTCCCCATTTCAGCAACGATCTGAAACTTGACACCACCATGGTAGCGGTGGCCCTCACCGCCCTGCAGGTTGGGGGTATCATCGGTCCGGTGGTGCTGGGCTGGCTGTCGGACCGGATGTCCCGGAAATTGGTGGTCCAGATGTCCCTGGTACTGTCTTCCGTGGCGACCCTGTGGCTGGCCTTTCAGGGAGCCTTCCTGCCGATGCTGCTGATGAACCTGGTGTTCTACGGCATGGTCACCCGCTCACGCATGACGCTGACCCAAGCAATAGTGTCCGACTCCATGCCCGACGCCGACCGGGATGCCGCCTTCAGCGTGTTTTTCTTGCTGGGGGTAATTACCGCGCCCTTCTGGGCCTGGCTGGTGGGATTCCTGATGGAGAACCTGGGGTTCACCTTCGCCTTCTCGGTGCTGGGTTTTTCCTATGTCGCGGGGATATTGCTGATGTTCTTCGTGGTAGATACCAGGAATTCTGCGAATTCCTCTGCAGTGCCCGTAAGAGCCTAGTTCCTGCCGAAAGTTCATTCTCCCCCGCGGGACGCGGTCCATTGACTGGTGGACCTCAGTTGGGGTCCACCGACAATGCGCAACGGTAACGGCAAATGAATTTGGGAGAAAATGAACTTGGGAGAATAAGCAATGACCTATTTCCCGCTGACCCCTAGCCAGTTGGAATGGCAAAAGCGGACCCGAAAGATCGCAACCGAATCAATCGGACCCCGGGCTGCCAGCTATGACCGGAACTTTCAATTTCCCCGGGAATCTTTAGAGGCTCTCCGGGACGCTGGCCTTTGGGCTCTCAGAGTTTCCAGGGAATTTGGGGGACTAGGAGCCGACCTCCTGACCACCTGCCTGGTCGTCGAGGAGGTTTCTAAGAAATGCCCCTCCACGGCAATGTGCTACAAGATGCATCTGGAAGCAACGGAGTTACTCAACCTTATTCCCACTCCCTATCAGGTGGAACACTTTGTTAAACCATTGGCTAACGGGGAAGTGTTCGCCACTATTGCTGGAGGGGAGTCATCCGGAACCACCGGTGAAGACTGGCGCTCCGCTGCTCTGGAGGTCACCAACTGCAGGAGGACCGGCGGCAGCATTGGCATCGACAACCTTCGCAAGTCCTACGTTACTTCGGCGGGTCAGGCCACCCACTACACCATGTTCTGCCGGATAGAAGGGCTATATTCAGAGGGACCGCCTAACCTGCTGCTGGTGGAGAGCGATGGAATTGAGTGGGAGGTGTTAGGGGCGTGGAACGGACTGGGCATGCACGGTAACAGCAGCTCACCGATGCGGTTCAACGGGACCGTGCCCGAGGGGAACCTGCTGGGAGCGGACCTACCGACGGCGACTCTGTGGGGCACCTACCTGATGCCGGCTCTGGTCCTTACCTACGGAGCGGCATATCTGGGAATTGCCTCAGGAGCTTTCGAACTGGCCTGTGTCGAGGCGGCCAAGCGCCACCCCAGTGGTGCTCGCCGCATCGACTCCCCAATCAACCAGCGCAGGATGGCGGAGATGAGCACCCAGATCGAGGCCGCCAGGGCGTTGCTGCATGCAGCGGCCTCCGCCGCAGACCAGGGGCGGGCTACTTCGCCTCTACCCTTCCTTCAAGCCAAAATATTGTGCTCAGAAGCTGCCGTAAGGGTAACCCAGGACCTGATGACCATGTTTGGCGGAACGGCGTTCGCCGCCAGGTTGCCTTTCGAGCGATACTTCCGAGACGCCCGCGCTGGGATGGTGATGGGGGTGGCCAACGATGCGGCTTACCAGCAAATCTCCGGGATGCTCTTCCCCGATAATTAGCCCGATAATTAGAATGTTGGCCATGTCTGGGGTTGACCATGGCCACGCAGGAACTTCCGCTGGGACCGGTTCAACCATGAACACCTGACTTTCTGGCTCTGGTCGGTTTGGCGGTCGCCGGGGGATTGTTCCTGGTGCCGAATCTATTCATCGGAGTATGGCCATGGATGTAGAGCCTCCTGACCGCCAGGATCACTGCGGGGGAACTCGCCCTCTTTACGGTGTTTGGATTCCTGGCAGCTCGGGACGGACATTGGTGTTGGGTGGCGCGTCTGCGGATTCCATACTCAAAGGCTTTCTGTGAAGCCCATGCGTTGTTGGAGCTGTAACCAGGTCAACCCCGAGACTGCCCGCTTCTGTATGGCGTGTGGTCAGAAACTAACTGCTGCCATTACCTCAGGGGCGCGGAGTTGGCCTGGCCCCGGCAACGCCCCCAATTGGGCGTTTCCCTCCCTGCCGGGACGACCTGTTTCTGCCCCGGTCAGACCTGAGGACTACGGGTTCGTGGGACGTTATCCGGAATTAAAAAAGCTGAAAACGGCTCTGGAGGATGCCCTATCGGGCCAGGGACGGATGGTTATGCTGGCCGGGGAGGCCGGCATCGGCAAGACTAGAATTTCCCATGAATTGGCGGACTACGCCAGGCAGAAGGAAGCCCTGGTGCTGTGGGGGCGCTGCTACGAGAACCCGAGTTCGCCGTCCTACTGGCCCTGGACCCAGATCATTCGCACGTATACCGAAGAAAGGGACAGCGAAGCCCTGTTCCAGGATATGGCCGCCGGCGCGCCCTACATCGCCGAACTGGTCCCCGAAGTTCGACAGCGCTTTCCGGAGCTTCAGCACCCCACCCCATTGGGTGACCCGGAACTGGCCCGCTTCCGACTTTTTGATTCCATTGCGACATTCTTGAAGACTGTGGCCAGCCGACACCCGGTGGTGCTTTTCCTGGACAACCTGCACTGGGCAGACAAGCCCTCGTTGTTGCTGTTGGAGTTTTTGGCCCACGAAATGGAGCGCAGCCGGTTGCTGGTAGTAGGCACCTACCGCGACCACGAACTGGTCCGCCAGCACCCCCTGTCGGAGACCCTGGGTGACCTGACTCGAGTACGTTTCTTACAACGGATACAGCTTCGAGGCCTGAGCCTGACCGAGGTGGCCCAATATCTAAACATTGCCGCCGGCATGGTGGTCCCCGAAGCCCTGGCGGCGGCGATCCATCATCGCACCGAAGGAAACCCCCTCTTTGTTTCCCAGGTGGTCCGCTTGCTGATGGATGAAGGCGTATTGATCCCGGGTCGACTGGAGCAAGGTCGCTCCCTGGACTTCAGCATCCCGGAAGGCGTCAAAGAGGTCATCGGACGACGTCTCAATCGATTGTCGGAAAGTTGTTCCCAGGCGCTGGCCGTTGCGTCAGTAATTGGCCGGGAGTTCGGCCTGAACGAACTGAACAGGCTCATTGACCACATGTCCGAGGACCGTTTGCTAGAGGCATTGGAAGAAGCGGTGGCGGGCCGGGTCATCGAAGAAGTCTCCCAGGCAGTGGACCGTTACCAGTTCACCCACGTACTCATCCGAGAGACGCTATACGATGAATTGACCAACTCCCGGCGGTCCAGGTTGCATCACCGAATTGGCGAGTCCATGGAGGAGCTTTACCAGACCAATCTGGGGCCGCAGCTGGCCCGTCTCTCCTACCATTTCTCTGAGGCCGGGACCGATGTTAGTGTTGAAAAAGCCCTAAAATACGCGACTCGGTCCGCCGAAAGGGATATGGCCATGCTGGCCTACGAAGAGGCGGCCCGATATTACACGATGGCGTTACAGGCATTGGCCCGCCAGGAGCCGGTGGATCAAGCCCGCAACTGCCAGTATCTGTTGGCCCTGGCTGACGCCCAGAAACGGGCCGGTGAGTCAGAAATGGCCCGAGTAGCGTTCCACCAGGCGGCTAACATCGCCATCCAGCTTGAACTTCACCAGCAATTGGCTCAAGCCGCCGTCGGCTTTGAAGAAGCAAGCTTCCGACCGGGCCTTTACGGCGGCCCGGCAGTAGACCTGCTGAAGCGGGCCCTGGGAAAGCTGGAAGAGGACTGCAGCCCGCTCAAAGCCCGGGTCCTGGGAAGTCTCGCCCGGGCTCTCTATTTTTCCGGCCGCCCGGCAGAGGCCCGGGATGTTACGCAACAGGCGGTAGCCATGGCGCGCCTTCTTGAAGACCCGGTTAATGTGGCCTGGACTATCAATGCCGCCTTGAATTCTCAGCGGGACCCGGAAAACCTCCAGCAGCGGCTGGCCGCATCAGCTGAAGGCTTGAAGCTGGCCGACCAGGCCGACAATACCGAAATTGCGCTGGATGTTTACAGCTGGTATCTCTTTGACCTGATCGAGGCTGGGGATGTGTCGGAACTGAACAAAAATCTTGATGTTTATCAACAACGCGCCGAACAGCTACGGCAGCCTTTCTATCTTTATGTCAACGCCTCATTGCGGGCGAGTATCGATATTGCCCAGGGTAACTTTGAACGGGCCGAGGCATTAGCCAGGCGGTCGCTGGAACTGGGGAAGGGGTTGAAGGGACAGGACCCTTCGGGCGTGTTTGGCGTAAAGATGTTTACCATCCGCAAGGAGCAGGGCCGCCTGCAGGAGGTAGTACCAGCTCTGCGGAGGTTTGAGCAACAGGTTTCGGTTAGCGGAGCGTGGCGGCCGGGACTGGCCCTGCTGTACTGCGAACTGGAAATGGCAGCGGAGGCCCGCACTGAATTTGAGAATCTGGCCACCGGTGATTTCTGCACCATTCCTCAAGACGCCGTTCAGGTTGTCTGCCTGGCTTATCTTGCTGAGGTATGCACATATCTAGGCGACGTTCCGCGGGCGTCGGTCCTATACCGTTTGCTCCAACCCTGGCAGGGCCACAATCTGGTAGTGGGAGGAGGCGTCGCCTATTACGGTTCAGCAGGCCGCTACCTGGGAATGCTGGCGGCAGTGATGTCCGACTGGTCGGGGGCGGAGCGCCATTTCCGGGACGCCCTGGAGATGGATTCCAGGATGGGGGCGAGGACCTGGCTCGCTCATAGCCAGCATGAATACGCCAGAATGCTCCTGTCCCGGCCCAGGGAATACGGAGAGTCAACTGATTGGAATAAAGCCGCTTCTTTACTGGAAATGGCCCTGGTCACCGCGCGGGAGTCAGGGATGCATTCGCTGACTCGACAGGTGGAGGCCCTCAAGCAACGCCAGGACCCCTCTCTCTCCAAGGCCCCGGCTTATCCCGGCGGCCTCACGCCTCGGGAGGTGGAAGTACTCAAGCTGGTGGCCACCGGAAAAACCGACCGAGAGGTGGCCGAAGGACTATTGATCAGCCTGAGTACCGCCAGCACCCACGTCAGGAATATTCTGAACAAGACCGGCACCGCCAACCGGACCGAGGCAGCGGCATACGCCGTACGGAACCGATTGATATGACGCCCCGCTACCTGATACCCTCCGGCAAGTTTCTGCTACCTGGATCCATCTACCT
>DASTLM010000237.1:0-3745 GCA_035714945.1 Dehalococcoidia bacterium
ACTGGACCTGGGATGATGTCTCAAACATAATGCCCCGCGCCAGGGCTGCGTCATTGCCCGATCTCTCCCACCAACTGGCGGACCAGCGTGACCAGGTCCGCCGCCGGCAGCGGTATCTCGGTCAACCCGGTTATACCGGAATCATCAAAGGCCACCGCTGCCCGGTCCGCAAACCTTTCCACCCGAGACAGCAGTTCCAGCGCCGGGCCGGTCAGCCCATCGCTAATGGTTCCCGATGCACTGCCCGCCGGCAACGGCAGTATATATGCTGGCGAGTACCCCGCAGGGCGGAGCAGCAACAGGAGGGGGATTGAATCTGGGGGCAGGCTCAGCCGGGACAACAGCGCCTGAACCGTGCTGGATACCCCATGCTGACCGAAAATAATCAGGTTGCCAAATCCGGCGCCCCGCTGCTCAAAGCTGCGGCGAAACGCCCGGAAAATATCATGGGCAATCTGGGCAGCATCCGAAACCAGGAAGACTGCAGATACCGGAAAGCTATTGCTGGATGGCTCAGTTAACTCCCGGAGCCACCGTCCCAGCTTGTCAATGTCGTGTTGGTCGGTGCCGCTGATCATATGTGGTTGATCATATAACAAATAATAAAATTATAGAATCAGCCTGGGATGCCGCCGAATTTTGGTCAAAAGGGCGCATCTTGATCCGGCAATCAGGCAAACGCCTTCTTGACAGCCCTTCCCACTAACCGTAAAATCGCTAGGTCGAGGTTGAATATGGATTACGCGATTATCAAGACCGGGGGAAAGCAATACCGGGTCCGCACCGGTGACCTGCTGGACGTAGAAAAGCTGCCTCTGGAAGTTGGCTCGGTCGCTGAGTTTGACCAGGTCCTGGCGGTTTCCAACAACGGCGAGGTTAATTTTGGCACCCCCATCGTCGCCGGGGCCAGGGTGGTGGCTGAAGTCCAGTCCCAGTATAAAGACCGCAAAGTTGTTGTATTCAAGTACAAGGCCAAGACCCGCTACCGGCGCATGCGGGGACACCGTCAAAATTACACGCGCCTGTTGATCCAGGACATTCAGGCAGGAGGATAAAGCTCAATGGCCCATAAGAAGGCCGGTGGCAGCACCAATAACGGTCGTGACAGCAAGGCCAAACGCCTGGGTGTAAAAAAGTTTGGCGGTCAGAAGGTAACCAGTGGCTCGATTCTGATGCGGCAGCGCGGCACGAAAATACTGCCCGGGACTAACGTGGGTCTGGGCCGGGATCATACTCTCTTCGCCACCATTGATGGCGAGGTAAAATATGAATGGGCCTACAAAGATAAGCGGCGCGTGAGCGTTTATCCGATAGTAGCGGCCTGAAGATAGTAGCGGCCTGAAGAACATCCCCATCAGGACATAGGATTATGAAAACAGATATACATCCCCCGTTTTACACCGCCACCGTCACCTGCTCCTGCGGCAATGTCTTTGAGACCGGCGCTACCCGGCCGGCGCTGCGCGTCGAGATCTGCAGCAAGTGCCACCCCTTCTACACCGGCGAGCAGCGCATCGTTGACAGCCAGGGTCGCATCGAAAGAATGCGCCGTCGCTATAACTTGAAGTAGTACGCTCAGAATCCCGGCAGCTTGAAGTCGAAGGCTAATTACCTTCGACTTTCGGGTGCGTTCGTCCGGCTGCGTTCAATCATCAATTTACCGCATCAATTTACCGCATCAATTTGCCGCCGCCGGCACCGCAATCTGGCCCAGATTTGGCCATGCTATACTTTTCCGAAGCCAACCCGCAAGTCACTGGTGATTTCATCGCTATGGTCAGTTCATTCAAGCCAGGCGTGTCCGGAATTGTCCTGGCCGGTGGTCAAAGCCGCCGTCTGGGGCGGGACAAAGCGCTGGAGCGGCTGGGCGGTCAGGCATTGATCCGCCGGGTCATCGAGCGCGTATCAGCCGGGACCAGCGAAATAATAGTCGTGGTGGCTGAGGGCTCTCGGGGAGAATCGCTGCCCTTGACGGTGCACGATCGAGTGGCCCTGGACATTCACCCGGGATGCGGTCCCCTGGGCGGTATTTTCTCCGGCCTGTCCGCAGCCCGGGAAGACTGGGGGCTGGTGGTCGCCTGCGACATGCCTTTTCTAAACCCGAAACTGTTGATGTACCTGATGTCTGGGCGGGAAGGAGTTGACGCGGTGGTGCCGGTTCTGGGAGGCCGTCCCGAACCGACCCACGCGCTGTACTCTAAAGCCTGCCTGCCTCACATTGAGCGGCGCCTCAAGAGCAACGACCTGAGAATCTCCGGGTTCTTCGGAAATGTCCGGGTGAAATACGTTCCTGAACCGGACATTGCCGGGCTGGACCCGGAATTTCTGAGCTTCTTTAACGTTAACTCTCCCAGCGATCTGGAACTGGCCCGGACGCTGGTAGCTGCGGGTAATGCCCCAGGGGGAAACTCAGTCTACACCCCGTCTTCATAGGCCCCAAAGGTGAAACTGAACAGCGACAGACCGGGCGCTTTTACGCCAAGTCTTAGCTGGTGGCTGCTGAACCGGTCAAGCTGCACCAGCCGGTACATCCGGGGCTGGTTGACCAGCACAAAACTGTTGCCAGCATCGTCAAACTGCAGGTCCTGACCCGCCTGTGCCGGGGTTAGCGGATTTCCGTCCAGGGTAATCCGCAGCACAACACCAGTTGGCATGGTACGCATCGAGCCCGGGCCGGAAACATCATTATCATCATTGGGGGCCAGCATTTCCCCCCCGCTCATTACTGCGTTGACGGTGGTGGCGTAAAACTTGATGGCAATATAATCCGCAAAATTCTCGGCAGCCCTGGCGTGGGTGATGCTTTCCGGACCGTTGTGCCATCGGCCCTGTAAATAGATAAAGTGGTTGAGATGATCACCCGGGTCGCGGTATAACACGTCGGCGTCCCGTTGCTGATAATACTCCTCAGCCATGATGTACGAGGGTGTATCGCCCATCAGGGTGACAAAGGCCATCGAGGGTAGGGTCTGGTTGCGGTCATAGCCCGCGTACAGTTCCCGGGTAATACCCCGACCGGGGTCGGCGGAGAAGGCCTGGCGGTCGGCCAGAGGGTCGGCCGATACGTCAGGAGCGATCAGGGTCAGGTCGGCCCCGGTCTGGGCCAGCAGCTCTCGAATCGCCTGCTCCGTTGCGGCGTAGGCTCCCTCACCCAGGTGACTGTAGCGCAGGGCACCATCCTGGTCAATCAAATATTTGGCGGGCCAGACGTTGTTGTAAAAGGCGTTCCAGGTGGCATAGTCGTTGTCCAGGGCGATGGGATAGGTCAGCCCGTGGGTAGCCGCGGCTTCGGCCACGTTTTGCTTGACCTTCTCAAACTCGAACTCCGGCGTGTGCACCCCGATGATTACCAGGCCATGATCACCGTATTTCTCATCCCATTCCTTCAAATAGGGAAGAGTGCGGATGCAATTGACGCAGGAGTAAGTCCAGAAGTCCAGCAACACCACCTGGCCTCGCAGTTCAGCCAGGGTCAGCGGCTCGGAATTGATCCAGCCGTCGATGCCCCGCAGTTCCGGAGCGGGTTGGGGGGGGCCACAGGCGGCGAAGACCACCAGAAGCGCCAGGGCTAGCAGTGGCGTCGCCGCGAGCCTGGGTCTGGACGGTCCATTTGTGGAGGCGCAACGGTGACTGGCCGGACCCGGGCACACGTCCCCTGCCCTCAAGCCCCTTCCTGCTCCCGGCGGCGGCGTTCCCGGTTGGTCATAAACGTCAACACTTCGTCAACGCCCATGCGGCCCACCTG
>DASTLM010000238.1:0-1913 GCA_035714945.1 Dehalococcoidia bacterium
CGTCCAGCCTCCGGCGCTGGCCTTTAGCCGGATATTCGGGGAGACGCGTCACTGCTTGCTCCTGATGCCCGGTCCTGATGCCCGGTTCTGGGGAACCCATTGTACGCCCCACGCCCATCGCCCGCCAATCAGGCGATAGGCAACTTCTGGAGCCTTCCGAGATTGAAAGGATTGAAAACTCTGGCCGGCGCCAGGCTCCAGGCGGTGGATTATGGTTTATTTCGGGAGTTGACTACCTCCGACTGGTAAAGTAAGCTGAGTCGCCTTCATCCCGGTGGGTGATGGTCTCCAGGCTTGCTGCGAGGTGAGTTCCTAATGGAAATAGGACTGAGTATTCCCCGCCTGCCGGACCCTGCGGGCATCCGCCGTTTTGTCCAGCGGGCGGAGGAACTGGGATTCGAGTCGGTGCTGGCCGGCGACCACATCGTGTTGCCCACCGGAGGTACCGACCAATATCCCTATACTGCCGATGGCTCTTTCTCTCGACCGTCCGACGAACCCTTCCTGGAGACCATGACCATGCTGGGTTACATGGCGGCGTGCACCGAAACTATCAAGCTGGGCAGCACGGTCATCATCCTGCCCTACCGGAACCCGATCGTGCAGGCCAAGATGTTCGCTTCCCTGGATGTTTTGACCAACGGCCGGATGATCTGCGGCGGCGGTGTGGGCTGGCTGGAGAAAGAGTTCGAGACGTTGGGAGTGCCCTACGACCAGCGGGGGCCGATGAGTGACGAATTCCTCCAAATCTTCCAGATTCTCTGGACCGAACCCAACCCGGAATTTCACGGCAAGTTCTACCAGTTCGAGGGCATTCAGTTCAACCCCAAGCCGGTGCAAAAGCCCCACATACCCATCTGGGTGGGTGGCCACACCCGGCGGGCGTTGCGCCGCACCGCCCGATTCGGAGATTGCTGGCATACCACCCGCCAGACCCCCGACTTCGTGGCCCAAAATCTCCCCTACCTGCGCCGTGAAACGGAGAAAGCTGGGCGGGATCCCGCCAGAATTTCCATATCGCTGAAGCGCAGCCTGCACTTCACCGACCTGGGAGCGGCAGAGAGCGGCTCAGTGCGCTCCGGCGGCGTAGTCATCGGAACTACCCAGGAGGTCATCGACGACCTCTACTACTGCCGCGAGCTGGGTATTGACCAGTTGACCTATGATTTTCGAGTGGAAGGCACCGATGCCAGCATTGAAGTCATGGAGCATCTGGCGGACCGGGTATTGCCGGTGGCCCACCGCCTGGGCTGAGGCCAAGTTTTGACCGTCCTGGAGGGCTGACCGGGGCCCAGGTCCCCCGTCAGCCGGTTAGCCCCCCGCACCAGGTCGCTAGAGTCCGCTAGCTTTGAATTCCCTGGCGTGTTCCACCAGGCTGAGGGCAGTGTGTTTCATAGCTTCAATCTGAGCCTGGCTTACCTGGCGTTTGATCTCGCCGGGCACTCCGGTGACAAAAGAATTGTTGGGAATGTCGGTGTTGGCCAATACCACCGAGTTGGCGGCAATCAAGCAGTGCTTCCCCAGAGTGGAGCGGTGCAGGAAAGTGCAGTTATTGCCCAGTAGACAGCCTTCACCGATGCGGTCCCCATGCACCACCACGCTGTGCCCAATGGTCACGTAGTCCTCAACCACCATTCCGCTGCCGTGGATTACGGCTCCCTCCTGGGCATTCACGTAATTGCCGATTATGATCCCCCTTTCACCGTCCCCTCGGATGGTGACACCGGGCCAGATACTGGAGTATTCGCCGATTTCCACGTCACCGACGACGTAAGCAGCCTCGCTTACCCAAGCGGTCTCGGCAATTTTTGGGGTCTTTTCGCCCAGGCTCCTGATCAAGTTTCCCTCCTACTCGGTACCGTCCTGGCCCGACCCCGATACCCTTCCGTGGGAGGCAAAGTTGAGAGATCAGG
>DASTLM010000239.1:0-9581 GCA_035714945.1 Dehalococcoidia bacterium
GACGATTCAGACGATTCAGACGATTCAGACGATTCAGACGATTCAATCGAGGACTGGCTTTCCGATATGGCTGATGATTCCCGGTGAGAATTCCCCTCAGCCAATTCAACGCGGTCGCCGTAGGTAGCGGTAAGTTCCATCTGGCTTAGCGCCGAGGCTAGAGTTTTATGATTTACCAGCTCCAACAAGTTGTCCGCTGCCTGACGAATCTTCTGAACGTCACCGATCAAATCAGACTGGCCGGGGGAGTCGGCCGATTCCTCGATTTCGCGGGTTTTGCCAATAATCTGCTCTAAAGGCTGGTGCATTTGCTCTTGCAGCGTGGGCAAGCGAATCTGGTCCGGATCGGCCTGGGCGGCGTCGAGAATCTCGTTGACCACCCGCAGCAGATGCTGACCCGACGTCCACATGCAATTGAGCGCCGGGACCAGGTCCTCCCGGCCGTGGTCTTCGGCTTCTTCCTGCAGCATCTCGGTGTAACCAATAATATGGTTGATCGGCGTACGCAACTCGTGCCGAATAATGGAAATATCAAGTTCAGAAATCTTGGGCATACTGCTTTCTCTCACGATTAACCTACCAACCAATCAGCCGGCTACTGCACAACGTTGTTGTGCAGTAGCAACTGAATCTTATCCAGCAGCCGGATGATATCCACCGGCTTGGTGTCATATTCATCACAACCGGCGGCCAGGGCCCTTTCCCGATCACCGGATATGGCGTGAGCGGTCAAGGCCAATACCGGAATCGAACTGGTTGACGGGGTGGCCTTGAGCAGCCGAGTAGTCTCCCAACCATCCAGTAGTGGCAAGCTCATATCCATCAAAATCAAGTCGGGAAGTTCGGATCTGGCAACCTTGATTCCCTCTTCCCCATCAACAGCGATCAAGACCTCAAAGCCTCTACGTTGCAGACGGCGAGAGAGCATATCCCGATTCATGTCGTTGTCTTCCACCAAAAGCAACCTGGACATCTTTTTCTCCCATCATCAGAACCAATTTTGCTTAACCCCCCTGGTCAGAGGTTTCCGGTTCCCGGGACGAAACCCCCAACTGACCGAAAATCTCCTGAAGCACCTGCTGCGTCCCATTTGACCTCTGACCGATAACCTTATTTACGCGCTGGTTCAGCCGCTTGCGGTTTTTGGCGTCTATTTTTTGTCCGACGATTACTACCACCGGCAAACCACTCCACTCTTCCCGTCCCGCCAATTCCTCCAAAAACTCAAAGCCGTCCATACCAGGCATAAACAGGTCCAAAAGAATCAGGTCGGGGCGAATTTCTTCCAATCGTTTCAATCCCCCAGAGCCATCTTCGGCCTGCAGCACGGCCCAGCCTTCCTGTTCCAACATTCGACCCACTGATTCCCGGTTTGCCGCATCGTCCTCAACCACTAACGCGGTGTAAGGTGCCTGGCGAGGACGATGTCTCCTTAATATGCTGGCCAGGCGCTGGCGGTCCACCGGCTCCACCAGGAAGTCCGTGGCGTCCAGGGCCAGACCCAATTCCTGGTGATCTGCGCCGGCCAGCATGATGACTCGAATGTCGGCCAGGTCTGGTGCGGATTTCAACCGGGTAAGCACCTCCCAGGCGTTCATTCCGGGGATGAAAACGTCCAGGGTTATCACGTCAGGGCGCAATTCCCTGGCTAGCAGGAGGCCTTCCTCCCCGGTGTCCGAACATGCCACCCGGAATCCGGCCTCCATCAAGAGATGCCTGGTCACGTTTCGTGTAGCTTCGTCACCATCGATGACCAGCGCCAACCCGGAATTATGATCCATGTTTAATTCATCCGTGGCGGGCCGTACCACTGCCGGCAGAGTGCAGGTGAAAGTAGACCCTTTGCCTTCCTCGCTCTCAACGGTTATGTCGCCGCCCATCATCTGGCAAAATTGGCGGCTGAGCACCAGGCCCAGGCCGGTGCCCCCATACCTTCGAGTAGTGGAGGAATCCGCCTGAGAGAAGGGTTGAAACAACCGGCTCATATGTTGCGGATTGATACCGATTCCGGTGTCGGAAACAATGAAATTAATCCAGTCCACACCGTCTTGATGGCTGCGGATAACGCCAAGGGTAATGGCGCCCCCATGGGTGAACTTGCAGGCATTGCCCAGCAGGTTAAATAGAGTCTGCCGAACCTTGGTCACATCGGCGTGGATCAGTCCGACACTATCGTCGCAGTGAACCTCCAGGGTGCTCTCATTCTTTTCCGCCAACGGTCGAATCACATCGGCCACATCCTTGAGCATGCTGGGAACGCTGAAGGTTTCCAGATAAAGTTCCATCTTGCCGGCCTCTATCTTGGAAAAGTCCAGGACATCATTGACCAGGTCCAGCAGATGATTTCCCGACGATCCGATTTTCTGCAGGTCGGACACAATCCCGTCTTGATGTGCATCTTCAGCCTCCTCTTGCAGCATTTCGCTATAGCCGATAATGGCATTCAGCGGCGTTCGCAACTCGTGAGACATGTGAGCCAGGAATTCAGACTTGTGACGGCTGACATCTTCAAGTTGTTCCAGAGTATCGGACAGTTCAGTGGTGCGCTCGATCACGCGCAATTCCAGGGTCTCGGCCAGCTGCCGGATGGTTTCTTCCGCTTTGGCCCGCTCGATGGTCTCGATCCGAAGGGCCCGCACTGACCGGCTCATGGAAAACCCCAAAACTACGCCAAGTGCCAGAACCAGACCAGCCAGGGCCAGCAACATCAACGCCGAGTTGCGCTGAGCGTCAAGCGCGACACTGGTCGCCCGAAACAAATTGAACTCTTCGCCGTCGTAGACGAACTTGATCTGCCGCTCCAGACCAGCCAGGATGTCGTCGGCTTGAAACTCCAGACCAGCCCGGCCAGGGGAACCGCCCTCAAAGACCGGGGCCATCAGAGCGTCATATTCCTTGAGGGTTTCGCCGATTCGACCCAGTTCGCCTACTACATAAGCATTCCCGTGGGCTTGCCCGATCTGCATCCTGATCTGGTTGCCGAGGATCGCGCGGCGCAGCTCCAAACTCTGGGACCCGTCGCCCGGGTTCTGAAAATACTTGTTGGTCTCCAACTGTAACAGCAGGGCTTCCCGCTGAAGATTCGCCAGGTCGGTGGTTACAAAGTTGCCAAAACTGAAAAAGTCGGCGGTCCGGTCGTTGCTAACATAGGCCCGAATAATCAGAATCTCCACCGAAACCGCCAGGAAAGCTACCGCCACTAGCAGGCCAATCTGTAAATGGGAAAGTGCCCGACGGTTTTTTGAATTGGCTGCCTGCATATCCTGCCTCGGCATGGTGCCCGTTACGCCCAAGAATAAGCTGATTCGGCCGGGAGGGTCAGCCAGCTCAATCGACCTTTATGCTCTCGATGTTCCAAATCCAGAGGTCGTTATACCTGATCGGGTTCAGTTCCGGATGCGTGTCGTAAGGAAAAATGATCCGGGTCGGACCGGAGTTTTCAACGCTCATGTACTCATCATTGGCCCTGGTAGCCAGAAGAATCGGCCACCGCTGGACCTGAGCCAGGGTCAGTTCCACCTGATAATCATCCAGCGCTACGAAGTGGAACACTTCCGCCGGCTCAGTAACCCCCAGGACTCTGGCCAAATCGGACATCAACAAGCCGGTGTAAGCGGTATCTTTATTGAGGTAGGGGTCCAGTACCGAGTATTTCACCAGACCCAGCCGCTCTAAAGTCGGCATGTCCAGTTGCAGCGAGTCGCCCACGTTGGTAACGCTCAAGTTGCCTGAAATGGTCAGGATGACTTCCCCAGAGGGTGCCGGTATTGGATCACCCGGGTTGATGCTGGCCGGGATTATGGGGCGCGGGAAATCGGACTTCCCCGGTTTTGAGCAAGCGGCGAGGCCCAGAATCAATCCGAAGGCACATAGTAGCAACAAGAATCTGGTGGGCATACAGGGTCCTCCTTCTGCGCGGAAATTGGCAACGGTCTACCCATTAACACTACTATCAGGCGCCGTTATAATCATGCCGCGAGTTTCCAGCCGCGCCAGAAATTGCCGGTCCCACCGCTAATAGGGACAGAAACGCCTGAAGCGGTCTTCAGCCAGGAGATTCAGTCAAAAGACTCAGCCAAGAGACTCAGCCAGGAGACTCAGCCAAGAGACTCAGCCAAGAGACTCAGCCAAGAGACTCAGCGACACGACTCCGCCGATAATCATGACCACTGAGACCAATTTGACCATCAATGACCTGGAATCCAGCGACTCGTTCAACATCCTGAAACTGGGCAAGCTCAAAATTGTGCTGTAAATCAGAATGAAGATGGGCCGGGTGCCGGTGATGGTTGCCACCAGGGACACCGGCCCCAGCTTGGTGGCAGTAATCATCAGCAGGATTGCCACCGGTACCAGAATGACTTCGGCCACGACCAGCAAGACCAGGGCCTCCCTGTTGCGCAGGACCCCTATCAAGTGGGCCACCGCGCCGGGCCGCCAGAAGCAAACCAGCACCACGGCCATGCCAAAGAAGCGAAAGGAGGTAACGGTCCAGACAGAAATCTCTTGCAGGGCGTACTTGCCGGTAATGTGACCAATGGCGGTCAATAGGGACGCGGCAATCAGGATGGGAAACGCCTGGGCCAGGACTTTGCCACTGGTCCGACCAGCCCCATTCAGGGAAATCAAGACCGCTCCGCCAATCACCAGGACCAGGGCAGCCCACTGGATGGGCGTCAGGCGCTCGTCCAGGAAAAAGGCGGCCATCAGGGCAACAAAGACCGGAAAAGAGAAGACCACCGCGCTGGCCCGGGACACTTCCTGCCTTCGGTAGCCCAGGAACAGCAAGACCATGGCGCCGCCCCAGGCCAGACCGGAAAGCGCGGAGATCAAAATGGGAGGAATTTCGGCCCTGGCGGGAATTCCGCCGGCGGCAAAGAACCCGAAACCGTAAACGATCAAGGAAAGTCCGATCCAAACAAAGTAACCGGACAGGTTGGGCAGGTAGCGGTCAATCAACCGCTTGTCCATCACCGCCACCCCACCAAGGATGGCTGAACTCAGCAGGGCCAAGAGCAACCAGATCAACTTTCCGGAGAGTCCCTTTCGCCAACCGACAGCTCGTTGCTGGAAAGCTCGCTGCTGGAATGATTGAAGGCACCCACGCTCGCGATGGCAAATCCATTGGTGATGATCTGAGCAATTATCTCGGTCGATACTTTCCCGTAGACACTGGGTTCGGTGGAACCGTGGGCTTTCCACAGGTTGGCCAGTTCTTCACTCACCGTCAAGAGGCCTCCGGAAACCCGGGAAGAGTAAAGCCGGCTGTTGTCATTACCTACCACCAGGACCAGGGGTCTCGAATCACCCAGGATGCCACCCATCAAGTCTGCCACCGAAAGCATGCCAACGCCCATCGGTTCTTGCAGGGTACGGAAGCGCCAGCCTTCCCGTCGCCGCAGCGCCCGGGTCAGCAAGTCGTTGCTGGTGGGGTTGATGCCCAGTCCGACGCCCCGATCGGCCAGCGTCTCAAATACCTGGCGTTGCACCCGCCTTATCTCAGCCCATTCACTGTTGGAGTATTGCTGGTCAGGACTGGCCAGGTCTTTCACGGCGAAGAGGGCATTGGCGTTGTCCAGATGATGAATTGCGCCAACTTCGACCAGTTCCAGCAGTATTTTCAGCCGGGTCAAGAGCTCCCCTTCCTGCCAGGACTCGCCAAAATGCACCGCCACCCTCAGTTGCCCATGGTCGGCAATTCGGCGGGCTGAAGCCTGCCATCGGGGAAGCCAGCAAGAATCCATACCGACGCTATCAATGCCCATCAGCATTTCCCTGGCTTCGGGGGCGGCGGTGCGAAGTTGATTTACGGCACCGGCCAGTCCCTCGGCGCGAAGGTCGGTTGCAGCGGATTTGCCAGCACCGTGTCCGGTGACCGGCAAATGTTTGCGCATTCCCACCAGATAGCGGACCCGCAGGGAAAACTCGGATTCAGCCACCGCTGATCGCGCACCTCTGAGAGCTGCTCCCGCCGCCGTCAAAAAGGATTCGCTCTCGTGGTCTCCCAGAGAAGTGCGGAACCAGACCTCTTCAACGCCGTGAGCGGCATTCTCCAACGCGACCGTACGGTAGGCTTCTTGCAACAAGTCCAGGGAATCCGGGTGCTGACTCTGAAACGCCAGACGAACCAGGCTCAGACGATCGTCGGCTTCACCAAAGTCCCAGGGGTCGCCAACCAGCGGGACCTTGCGCTGGAACCAATGTACCAGAGCGTCATCCGGCTGTTCAAAAAAACCAGGAATTTCGTCTTCCCTGGCGATGAAGCTATCCAGCACATACTCCAGGAAGGCCGACCGGGCCGATTGGTCCTGCCGGTAGACCTGTATGACCTGCTTCAACAAGTCCGGGTCGCCAATTGAGCCGGTGATGTGCTGGTGGGGATTCACCTTGGTCACCGAATCCAACATGGTCACCAGGTCTGGAAACTCCCAACTTCCTTGCCTGACTTTGTTGGCAATCAGTAGCACATCCAGGACATACGCCAGGTCTGCAGCGCCAAGGGAACGGGACTCGACTCTTCCCTCCGGGCCGATGGCTGTGTTCCCGATCCATTTCATGGTTCAACACCCTATTGGGATTCCAGATTGGGATTTCAGGCCCAGCCATCGGCCTGGTAATCAGGAAAATGCTGCCAGGGTCAAACTAGCAACACCGGTTCACCAGATTAGCCCTACTGGCCCCGGGATGATTCCGGCCTGGTCCATTCCACATTGGCGAAGACATTGTGGCTGTGGATGCTTTCGTGGTTCACCACCTGCACCCGGAACCAGGCTACCCGTTTGTCCGCTTTCAACTGCTGGGCCACCCCCCGGGCGATATCCTCCACGAAGACGGGGTTGTCATAGGCCTGCATGGTCACGTAGCGCTCGTCGGGGCGCTTCAGCACCGGGTACACCGGCGCAGAAGCCGAGCTCTCGGCAACTTTTACCAGGTCTTCAATCCAGACCATTGAGGGAATCCCATCTTTGGAGTCGGTGGTCCGCACGTCGATGGTTACATATCCCCGCTGGTTATGAGCGCCGTAATCGCTGATCTCCTTGCTGCAAGGGCAGAGGCTGGCCACGGGCACCCGCACCCGCAGCACAAAGTCATCCTGGTCCCCCTCCAGTTCGCCGATCAGGGAACACTCATAGTCCATCAAGCCTCGGGCGCCGCTCTCCGGAGCTGCCTTCTCCAGGAAATAGGGGAAGGTCACCTCCATGTAGGCGTTGTCGGACTCCAGGCGTTCCTTCAATTGCCGAAGCAGGACCGGCAATGCATGCACCGTCATATCACCTTCATATTCATTGATGATCTCCATAAAGCGGCTCATGTGAGCGCCTTTGACCTGGTGTTGCAAGTTCACACCCATTGAAATCCTGGCTACGGTGTGCTGCTTGGCCTGTCTCCGGTCGCATACCACTATTGGAAAACTGACATCGCTCACCCCCACCCGGTCAATAGGGATTCGACGTTCCTCGACGTGATTATGAACATCGGCGATAGTCGAAGGGGCTACGGTATATTTGCTGCCGTTTCGGACCATTGTTACTCCTCATCTCCCTGGTACATACAGCCTGAAGTACAGGTCTCACTTACACCTACTCTGTGCAACAAGGGCAACGATGGGCGGAGTTGCTGCCAAATCCACCCGGCGAGATTCTCACTGGTGGGATTGAAGAGCCCTTCAATCTCGTTCAGGTAGTGGTGGTCCAACTGCTGGTAAATGGGCTGGAACACCTGGCCAAGGTCGGCGAAGTCCATCACCCAGCCGGTTTCATCTTCCACCTGGCCGCGCACCCAGATTTCAATGCGGAAAGAATGCCCGTGAAGACGTCCGCACTTGTGTCCCTGGGGCACGTAAGGCAGGCGGTGAGCCGACTCGCAGATAAACACTTTAGATATCTCGACGACGCTCTTTATGCTTTTTTTCTCGCTGACGGCGGAAGATTCGCTCGATAATAGAGCCGGGCTTTGCTTTTTTGCGCCACGTTCCGCTAATCCTTTTATATCCTGAGTCTTAACCAATTGGGCAACCCGTCCTGTAAAAATGTCGGCCCCCCAGGGAACCGCCGGCGCCAATGACCCCGGTAAAGCTCCAGGTGCTT
Organism: Dehalococcoidia bacterium; assembly: GCA_035714945.1. GTDB lineage: Bacteria > Chloroflexota > Dehalococcoidia > Lucifugimonadales > UBA3495 > Casp-Chloro-G3. The sequence continues at coordinate 8,088 of DASTLM010000239.1, forward strand.
GCGAGAACCGCAGCACTTTTCTACTTTAGGAGGAACAATAACTAACATTTATAGGGCAGGCTAATACATAGATAGGGAAGAACACCCAGATGGCCCGGGTGGAATTCGCACTGAATTGGGGTGTTCCAGCGGTGGGTCAGGTGGCTGATAGGGTGGCAATAGCCCCGGGAAGCAGCCCGGGAGTAGCGGAGGATGACCATGGGAACCGGGAGGGTGGCCCAGAAGTATGGCCCGTAAGTTTGACTGGAAATCAGTTGGGAAAGGGGAGTCCAGAGGGGTAAAGCCCCTTTGGCAGGGGTCTGGGGGGTATCCCCCAGATACAATTTCCACCCCCTTCCTGACCAGGAAGGGGGTGGGGGGATGGTCGAAAAGAGTTTTTCATCAACCTGCTAGGCGTCGGGTGGTTCTGAAGCGTTGCGCAAGATGTCTTCCAGAGTCTGGTCCAGAGCGGGGTCCAGGTCCACCGGTTCGACGAAGGGGGTGAAGCTGTACTCGGACCGCACCTGGTCGATGATTTGCTTGGCCTCAGGGCTAGAAGAACCGATTCTCTCCAGTGTCGCCAGCAATTCCTGAGATTCCGCATCTCCCAGGGCTTTAAGCTCGGCCAGGTCTACTTTGAGATTGAAGATGGAGTTAAGCCTTCGCATAATGTCGTAAAAGGCCCTACGATCGGTAGCGATGTTCAACTGCTGGTTGGACCCCGCCACAAATGGGTACATCGGGGCCATTGCCCCGAAGCGGAACATCTCAACATCCGGGTAGTCAAAGTGGGCCATCGACACCAGGGCCATCCCAATGGTGGGGCCGCGACGCCCGTCGCTGCCGTAGCTGGAAAACTGCACCCCGTACCGTTCCAGGGTGTCCTTCATTGCCGGCTTGCTGAAGGTGCAGGTAATCCTCCGCTCCAGGTCTGGGGGGGCCGGACCGTTTACCCCCTCAACCGCCACGGTCTGCCGGATACCCAATGCCTTGATGGCCTGAAAGAACCCTTCGGCATAGATGTCGATGCGCTGCCAGGGCTCTTCACCCAGAAAGATTATCAAGCCATCCCCGGCGTCAAAGAACTCGTTGTCCCGATGCAGGGGTTGGCTCGGCAGACCGTTGTGAAAGGCTGCTGCTGGCCGGTATACATCGTGGGTGCCCGCCACTTGAAAGGGGTAGCACAGCTTGGCCACTTCCGGCCCCAATTCGCCAATCTTCCTGGCGTCCAGCTTATCAATCAGGTACCGGGGCAGCCTGCTGGAGATCCTGCCGCCATTGGACCACTGGCGTCGCCAACCGGCAATCATGTAATTGGCCAGCGGTTTTTCGTTCAGAAAAAACAGTTCATCAGCCACTGGATCTACCTCCTTGAGGGATCAGCCTTGAGGGATCAGTCTTGAGGGATCGGTCCCCCGACTTTCCTGAACTCGAAATTCAAAAAACAACTGACATTCGGGTGCCTGGATGATATGTCTCGATGATATGTTATGTGCACCAGATACCATCGCTGAA
>DASTLM010000240.1:0-4249 GCA_035714945.1 Dehalococcoidia bacterium
CCTGGACCTGCGCCAGTATGGCACCGTGCCCCACGCCGGATTTGGGCTGGGTTTTGAGCGTACGGTGCAGTTTATCACCGGCATGCAGAACATCCGGGACATCATTCCCTTTCCCCGAACCCCCAAAAACGCCGAGTTTTAATTTGTTTATGGCGCGCCCTTACATTTGACTCTCCAACTTGGCCCCGAATATAATGGGGCATCGTTACGAAAACAGTAGACCAAAACAGTAGACCATGGAAGGAGAATTCATGACCACCCACGAAGCGGTGCTGCACCCGCCGGCGCTGATCAACGAGTTGAAAAAGAACCATGTTACCCACATTGTCTGGCTGCCCGACAGCGAGACCAACTTTATGTACCACATGCTGATGGCCGAGCCGTCAATCGACCTGGTGCCGGTGTGCCGTGAGGGCGAGACCATGGCCATCGCCGCCGGTCTCTGGGTGGGCGGCAAGAAACCGGTGGTGCTGATTCAGAACACCGGCATCTTCGAGTCTGGAGACTCCATTCGGGGCCTGGGACTGGACATCAACCAGCCTCTGGTGATGCTCATCGGCTACCGGGGTTGGACCCGCCGCGGGCCTACTCCGGATTCAGCGGCCCGATTTATCGAACACATACTGCACGCCTGGGGGCTAAACTACTACCTGATTGAATCCGACGCAGATGCCAACCGGATTAGCTTCGCCATTGAGGAAGCCGATCGGACACAAAAACCGGTGGGTGTGCTGATTGGCGCCGAGTTCGGGTCCGAGTAAGCGATTCGATTTCGAGTAAACGATCGAGTAAACGACGAGGAGGGATGATAGTCAATGATTAAAAACCAGGACGCAGTACGAGTAATCGACAGCAAGCGCAACCACGCGTTGATCGTGCCCACCATGAACGCCAACAACGTCCATTTTGGACTGCCCACCGTCACCACCAACCAGAAGATGGACCTGCCGGTTTCGGGAGCCATGGGCAAGGCTTCTTCCCTGGCCCTCGGCCTGGCTCTGGCCCAACCCGGCAAGAAGGTGTTCTGCCTGGACGGCGACGGCAGTCTGCTGATGAACCTGGGTACGATGGTCACGCTGGCCAACAAAGCGCCCAGAAACCTGTACCATTTCCTCTTCAACAACGGTGTCTATGCCGTAACCGGCGGTCAGCCGATACCCGGATCGGGTCAGACCGACTGGGAGAACCTGGCCAGAGCCGCCGGTTACGCCGCGGTCTTCTCCTTCGAAAATCTGGAGGACCTGACCACCGGAATGGATGAGGTATTGGCCGCCGTGGGGCCGGTCTTTATCCACCTGGCAGTTGAGCCGGAGATCGAGAACACGCCGGTGCAGTTCCGCACCCGGCCCACCCGCACCGTGCAGCAGGCATTCCGAGAATTGCCGGAGGCCCTGGGCGTTCGCTAGTTGACCCAGAAACCAGAATACGCCAGGTAACCATACCGGGACGCCAGCTTGATTGCCGTCCCGGTTCCTTTTATAGTGGATTTTGTAATGGATTCAAGTCGGTATAAGGCGAAGGCGATGTTAAGGACCCTGGGCAAGGGGCTGCTGGCTCGCTTGCTGGCTTATGCCGTCCTCGGCCTGGGATTCTGGTTGCTGTTTCAAGGGTTCCTGGGACCCAATATACTTCTGGGCATATTGGGTGGCGCCATGATTCCCTCCGGGATGTACCTGATCGTCACCGCCAGGCGGGGGCCCAACCTGCCCCAGAACCTGACTCGAGATGTTAACCAGAAGCCAGGAGATGAACCGGTGGATCAGGATGAACCGGTGGATAACGAGAAGGAGGAAGCCCCGATTGATCCCATCCATGATCCCATCCATGATCCCATCGATAGAAGCCGCTAGGGCCATTGGTTTCCACCGGAAGGATGCCCTGGTGGTGGCTACATCGGCAGCCCTTCGGGACTGGAATCAAGTGTCCCAACGTCGCGATCTGGACATTGACCTCACTGACTGTATGGACCGCGCCCCGGCGGTGGGTCTGGGTCTTTCCCTGGCCCGCCCCGATCGGAAGGTGTTGGTCCTGGACTGCGATGCAACCCTCCGCACCGATCTGGCTGGTCTGGCGACTATTGGAGAGTCTAAACCGGAGAACCTGGTTCATTTTGTCTTCGAGGACACCGCGTTCACCTCCACCGATGGGTTACCAATTCGTGGCATGGACCATCTGGATTTCGCGGCAATTGCCCGGGCTTCAGGCTACACCAGGACCTACCAGTTCGACAGTCTGGAGGACCTGTTCATTGGCCTGGAAGAAGTGATGGTGCAGACCGGGCCAACCTTCGTGGTGGTCAAGGTGCTGCGGGATGACAACCCGCCGCCCTTCCCATCGCGCAGCATGTCTGAAGGCTGGGCTGAAGTGCGGGAGACCCTATCCGCCGGGCTTTAGGCACCGCCGTTGTTCTACCGACCTGAGCAGGTCGCTTGGATATTAGCCAATCTGGTCTTCGACCAACCGGTGTAGCCGGCCCAGCAGTCTGGCATTCTCTTCCAACGTAAAATTGTCCACGTAGTATTTGCTTTCACCGGAGGTGCCATCCACCGCTCCGGTGTCCACCATCCGCTGGATTAGCCGCCGGTCTTCATCGATTGAAGGTAGCAGGTTGCGTCCCACCAGTCGGGACAGGGCCGCCACCAGTCCGTAGCCGCCCCAGTTGGACACGCTGGCGATGATCAGGTGGTCTACTCTGGTCACGGCCGGGTGGTCGGGCAACTGGTCCACGGTGGGGATGATTTTGGCCAGGTTGCCCATGCCGATTTCGTTGCCGCCGTCGCCGATGCCCACCGAGGGTATTCCCAATTCGAACAGGTAGTCCAGCCGAGCGGTGTGCTGCGTGATGTCCACCGATCGCATGTTCAAGTAAGTGTCGGTGCTGGTGCGGCTACATCGTTCAATGGATACCACCAATGCCGGCTTGAGACCTTGCAGGACCTGGTAGGTCTGCTGTCGGCTGGTGGCAACGTCGGCGATGGGGAACTCGATCACCGGGGCCTTATCATTCAGCCAGTCCCGAAGCATGGGAACAGTATGCTGGTCCGCAACGTAGCTGGCCCGGAGCCCCAGGGCTTGCAGGGCGTTGCCGATGGCGATGGCCCCGGGAGGGCCGTCGGTCTCGTGTTTGCCTGCTGACAGGATGTAAAACCCGGTGGCGATGAGCACATCGCCCGGGTGGTCCAGCATGTGCTGAGCGGCCCGGGTGCAGAAGTCCTCGGGCAGGTGGGATCGCAAGGCCGACACCCCGCGCTGGTCATGGTCCAGGATGATGTCTTCAATTGTGTGGTTCAAGGTGTGGTTCAACGGTGTGGTTCAACACTCCCCCAATTAACTTCCAAACCTACAGGACCGCGTAGTCGGCGTCACGCTGGTCGGTGATGAACATGTGGCCCGGCGCGTGGGTAATCATCAGCGAAGGCTTGGAATTGAGGGCGACTGCCTGGGGTGTTACCCCGCAGGCCCAGAACACCGGCTCTTCGCCGGACCGAATTTCCACCGGGTCGCCAAAGTCCGGACGGTTGATGTCCCGGATACCAATAGCGGCCGGGTCGCCAAGGTGCACCGGTGCGCCATGGGTGGCTGGGAACCGGGAGGTGACCTGCACTGCCCGCACCATCTGCTCCCGCTTGATGGGACGCATACTGACCACCATCGGGCCGGAGAAGGCCCCGGCCGGGGTGGTTGGGATACTGGTGATGTACATCGGCACGTTGCAGCTCATTTCCTGGTGGCGCAGGGGTATTCCGGCGTCGGCCAGGGCCGACTCAAAGGAGAAGCTGCACCCCAACAAGAAGGAGACCAGGTCGTCCCGCCAGTGGTCAACCAGGGTCGACACTTCGGCGGTAAGCTTTCCATATTCGTAAATGCGGTAGCCCGGGACGTCGGTGCGAATGTCAGCTCCAGGAGCGGTCAGGGCCGGCTCAACTCGCCCAGCTTCCATCACCTCCAGCAATGGACAGGGTCGAGGATTGCGCTGGCAGAAAAGCAGAAAATCGAAGGCCAATTCTCGGGGCAGGATGGCCAGGTTGGCCTGCACGTATCGAGGGGAGACGCCGGCGGTAACTCCCCGCCATTGACCTGTCCTGATCAAGCCCCGTAGTTCCGCTGGATTATTCGGGAGCGCGGTGGCGCTCATAACATCCCTCCCTGGCGATAACTGCCCCTGACCCATGATAGTGGCCGATAATATCCCTGGTCAATTCCATCGCTGGCTTGTGGTAAGCTGGCCTCACCCGCTACCATGATGATA
>DASTLM010000241.1:0-2411 GCA_035714945.1 Dehalococcoidia bacterium
CGTAAAACGAAGCGTGTTGACGGAAGCCCAGGGTATTCCGGTAGGGCTGGTAGTGGATGGGGCCAATCGCCACGATATGAAGCTGGCCCAGGCTACGGTAGACAGCATCCCCATAGAACGTCCGGCGCCCACCTGGGAGCAACCCCAGGGCCTGTGCCTGGATAAAGGTTACGACTACGACGAGGTGCGTCAGACCATGCAAGAGTTCGGCTTCACCCTCCACATTCGCAGCCGTGGGGAAGAGGCCCAGGCCATCAAACGGGAAGCCGGCTTCAAAGCCCGACGTTGGGTGGTGGAACGTACTCATAGCTGGATGAACCGCTTCCGCCGCATTTTGATACGCTGGGACAAGTCTGCTGACAATTATATTGCCTTCCTGCATTTCGCCTGTGGCCTTATTGCTTTGAGAGCCGCCGGGTTATTAGGATAGGCACTTAGAGGGTGTGTGAGAATGTTTCCCTGAGCGAAGCGAAGGGTCTAAAATCCTCAGCAGCAGTACCACTCAAGTGACACACCCCTTCAATGTGGACACATTGTGCGTAACTTGGTTTTAGGGCTGGAGTTTAGATTCTTCGTCGTCCCGATGAAATCGGGACTCCTCAGAAAAACATAACAGGATGTGTCTATGCTTCCCACACAGGCTCTTAGCAAAGAGGGACTCAGGGGGATTTCTTCTGGTGACCGGCTCAGGGGTGAATCTCAAGATCAGCTTTTCACTCGGGAATCAGTAATAAGAAAGGGGACGCCAGAAGCGCCCCCTCGCTTGATTCTCCAATCTTTGATATTCCCTACTTCACACCCACCAGCTCCCCGGTGACAATGAGGCGGTGGTCGTAGGCCAGGCGGGGCACACAGGCCACCAGGTGAATGTTGGCCACCCCGTTGTTGTATAGCCTCATGTCATTCTGGTGCACCACGTTGGTAGAAACTATGCGGTAAAGGTACTGGTGCGCGCCGCTGTCGGTGATCACCAGGACCTCTTCCCCGTCCTGGAGCATCTGGGCAATCTTGGGCAGGTGGAAGAACACCGAGCCTTCCCCCGCCACCGGGCTCTCCAGGTGGCCGAAGAACCAGGAGCTGCCGGCCTCGCCAGGATTGGCCGACTGCGGAATATGCCCCACGCTGTTCACCGGCGTCGCATAGGCCCGGCTGTCGCCCAGGTCCAGAATGGCCAGCTGGTTCACCACGGAATCTATACCTAAAGCCGGGACCAGGATCCTGGTGGCTGCCGCCTGGCTGCCCACCGGCAACGCTTGATCCAGGCTCATGGGCGTAAACCCCTGGAGCAACACCTGCTCCCGGTAGTCCCGGGGTTCATATTCCAGGGGATTGCTCCAGGCCTCCACGGCCAGCGGGTCGGCCCAGGGCACCTGCTGCTCGGCGATGTCCGCCGGCGAGATGCCCGGCGGCGGGGCCGGCGCCCTGGCGGTCTCCACGGCCACCACCGGCCCTACCGCAGTCAACTCGGTGTCCTGGTCATCCGGGAAAGTCCGGGCCGGTTCTGGCAAACTAGCATTCAACTGTCCCAGATCGGCCCGGGCTTTGGCGGCGTAAGCGTAAAAAGCCCCCCCGCCAACCACCAGCAGCGCGCCAAAGGCAAGTAGGAATACTGCTGTAAGGCTGAATAAATGGCGCCTGCCGCGGAGCAAAAGATAGTCGTAGCCCGCTTCCATGTCGCCTCCTCAATGGAAAGATGAAAAACGCTAACCGAAGGCAACCCTAGGAAAGGCCCCTCATGCACCCTCCACACCTTCACTTCCGCCACCCGCCATCCGAGAGTTGAGGGCCAAGGAAGGATACTCCCCGGGTTCGGGACCGACTAGACTATCGAACTCTAGGGGTATTCATGCTGCCGGGGGTTATCGGCTCGTTCAGGTAGATATCACCATTGCGGATCTTGATATTGAAACCGCAGGTCGGGTTGATACACACCCACGCCTTGTAATGGACCGCCGCACCCTGACCGCCGTAGTCAGACAACGGTACCAATTGACCCACGTTGCATTTCTGACACTTTGGCATCACCCAGTCTTCCACGTAACTCCCTCCCTGTTTCGGTCTGGCCGAGTATATCACCGCCCTTATTGTTAATTAAAGGCAATTCCAGCACTGCTATCTGCGATTTTAGCGGCACTGTCACCTTCCCCGGCTAAACTCTCCACATAAGCTGTTGCCATTTAACCCGTGCGCCGCAGCTATCTCGGAAATTACTCCAGGAAGTCCCGCAATTTGCGGGATCGGGTGGGGTGCCGCAGTTTCCGTAGCGCCTTGGCCTCAATCTGACGGATACGCTCCCGGGTGACGCCGAACTCCCGTCCCACTTCTTCCAGGGTTCGGCTGCGCCCATCTTCCAGGCCAAATCTCAGTTGCAATACCCGGCTCTCCCGGTCGGTCAGGGTGTGCAGCACCTC
>DASTLM010000242.1:0-4329 GCA_035714945.1 Dehalococcoidia bacterium
GCCGAAACATTCTGGTGGCGCCGCAGCCTCGCTGGGGATGGCAAACATCAGCCAAGCGGTCTGTGGGACAAGCTCTTATCGGGAGACTAATATGACAACCTACACTGAAGCCCAGGTACTGGAACTGCAAGCGTCGGCGCTGGAACACCTCTGGGTCTACCTGAGGGAACCCAGCGAAATGGCGGAAAAAGGTGAGCCACAGATATTCGTGTCCGGCCAGGGCTGCCGGGTTACCGATGCTCTGGGAAACAGCTACATTGACGCGATGTCCGGCCTGTGGCTGAAAAATGTGGGCTACGGGCGCACCGAAATTGCCGACGCCGCCTACCAGCAAATGCTGCAATTGACCTACATGCCGATGGGCACCACCACCGAACCCGCGGTGAAGCTGGCCAAGAAAATAGCCGATATTACCCCGGGAGACCTGTCCCGGTGCTTCTTCACCAGCGGCGGGTCCGAGTCCGTGGAAACTGCCCTGAAGCTGGCCCGCGCCTACTTCAAGCGGGTGGGACAGCCGCTGCGCACCAAGTTCATCAGCCGTAAAGGATCTTACCACGGGGCTACCTTTGGCGCCCTCGCCCTGGGCGGTTCACCCATTTTCCCCAGGTCCGACTATGAGCCCTTGCTGGCAGGGTGCTTTCACGGGCCTCAGCCCAATCCCTACCGTTGCGAGTATGGCGGCAGCACGCCCGAGGAATGCGCCGAACGTTGCGTCAACGCCATTGAAGAGATAATCAAGTTCCAAGGCCCGGAGACCGTGGCGGCCGTGGTGGGAGAGCCGGTATCCAGTCCGCTGGGGGCGGTGGTGCCCGGACCCAATTACTGGCCCTTGCTGAGAGAGCTCTGTGACCGGTATGGCTGCTTGCTCATCGCCGATGAGGTGATTACCGGTTTTGGACGCACCGGCAAGATGTTTGCCTGTGAGCACTGGAACATCACGCCAGACATTATGACGGTGGCCAAGGGCATAACCAGCGGCTACATACCCATGGGCGGGGCCATTGTCCGAAAGGCCATCGCCGACTCCTTTGTGGGTGGTCCCAAAGCCGCTTTTCGCCACATCATCACCTTCGGGGGACATCCGGTGGCCGCCGCCGCTTCCCTGAAGAACATTGAGATCATAGAAAGAGAAGGGCTGGTGGAAAACTCGGCGCGGATGGGCCACCGCCTCCTCGAAGGTCTGGACGAGTTGGCGCAAAAACACCCCATCATCGGCGATGTCCGGGGATTGGGTCTGATGTGCGGCCTGGAACTGGTGCAGGACCGGCAGACCCGGGAATATTTCCCCGAAGCAGCGGACCTTGGCCCCAGATTGACCCAGGGTTTTGCCGACCACGGGGTGTTCTTGCGGGGCGGCAACGTAATGAACATCATGCCGCCCCTCTGCGTAACTCCGGAGGAAATTGACCAGATTGTATCGGTCCTTGACCTGGTCATCGGGGAGACCGCCCGTCAATTGGGGGCAGAATAGGCCAACAGGCCAACACGACACAACACGACAAAACACGACAAAACACGACACAACACGACACAACACGACACAACAATGGAAAGGTAGAGATAAAATATGCCCAACGCCAGGGTAGCCTTTATCGTCGCGCCAACCGAGCGGGCCAATTTCGTGGTGAGTCTAGCCCCGCCGGACCTGGATGTTACCCTGGTAGACCTTGACCTGTCCCCGACCCAACAAATTGAACTGTGTCGGGACGCCGACGCGATCATCTCTTCTTACATCAGGGTCGACGTCCTCAAAGAATGCCCCAGAGTCAAACTGATTCAGACCTTGAGCGCGGGCTTCGACCGCCTGGACGTCGGAGCCATTGGCGAGATGGGTATCCCCATCGCCAACAACGGCGGGGCCAACTCCATTGCCGTCTCCGAGCAAACCATTGCCCTGATGATCGCCGTCTCCAAGAAGACCATGCTCCACTGGGACATGGCAGTGAGACAACGCCGGTGGAGGGGAGACCTGGGCAGCTTGCCGATGTTCGAGATTACCGGCAAGACGGTGGGGATTGTCGGCCTGGGACGTGTCGGCAAGCAGGTGGCCAGGCGTCTCCAGGGTTTCGACACCCGGACGATCTACTACGACGTAGATACCATTCCCCGGGAGACCCAGAGCGAGCTTGATGCTCGGCCGGTCAGCCTTGAAGAACTGCTTCGGGAATCGGACATCGTCACCCTGCACGTGCCGCTGAACCGTCAGACCCGGGCCATGATTTCCCATGGGGAACTGGAGGCAATGAAGCCGACCGCGTACCTGATCAACGCCAGTCGGGGCCCGGTGGTGGACGAAAAGGCCCTGATTCATGCGTTGCAGTCCGGGAAAATCGCCGGGGCGGGTTTGGACGTACTGGAGCAAGAACCCCCGCCGGTGGATAACCCGCTTTTTGAGCTGGACAATGTGGTCATTACGCCCCACATGGCCGCCGCCAGCCATGAGACTGACCTGCGGGCGTCAGCCTTCGCCTATTCGAACATCCGGAGGGTTTTGGCCGGGGAGCCGCCCCAGTCGCTGATTACTCTCGCTGATTACTCCTGAAGCCTGAACCCTCCCGCGTTCAGGGGCGGGTGCGGTAAATCTCCACGGCGGCGTAGGCCACCACCGAACCTTTAATGGGGGGATTGGGCTTCTTGACCGTCAGTTGGACTGAGGTAACCGGGTGGTCTTTCAGGACTCGGTCGGCGATGGACTGGGCGATACCCTCCAGCAGGTTTCTGGACTCCCCCTCGATCACTTCTTTGACCGCTCGATACAGGTGGGTGTAGCTCACGGTATCGCCTAGCCGGTCGCTCTGGCCGGGTAGGGCCAGGTCTACCTCCACCGCCAGGTCTACGACGTAGGTCTGTCCCAGGGCTTTTTCTGCGGCATTGACCCCATGAAAGCCATAGAACTGCATCCCGTTGAGAATTATCCGGTCAGATGACAAGGGAATTTCCGCCTGGGCTGGTTCAGGTCCTGGCCCGCTCACCGATGGCCGCCACCAGGGCCAGCAGGTTCTGCGCCCGCTTGACCACCGGGACATCCACCATCTTGCCGTCCAGGTCCAGGGAGCCACGACCGGCGGCTTCGGCCCGGTTCCAGGCTTCCATCACCCGGCGGGCATAGGCCACATCGTCCGGGTGGGGACTGAAGGTCTGGTTGATGGTGTCGATTTGCGCCGGATGGATGGCGAACTTGCCCTGGTAACCCATCTGCCGGGCGGCAGCACAGTCTTCCTTGAGGCCTTCGGGATTGCGGAAGGCAACGTAAGGACTGTCCAGCGAGGCGACCCCGGCGGCGCGGGCGGCGATGGCGGTGGTGGACCGGGGCACGTAGACCTCCTGGCCGCTGTCGGTACGCTGGAGGCCCATATCCACCGTGTAGTCCTCGGCGCCGAAGGCGATGGCAATGATCCGGCGGGATGCCGAGGCCATCTGCTGGGCGTTCATCACCGCCCGGGCGCTTTCGATCCAGGGAATCAACTTGATGCTGCCGGGTTCCAGTCCGGCGGCCGCTTCATAAGGGCCGATGATCCGGTCGATTTCCTGCAGGTCCCAGGACGACTCGGTCTTGCCGACGCTGACGCCGTAGAGGTCAGGACCGATGACGGCGGCCAGTTCGTCGCGGGTAAGCCCGGTGTCCAGACCGTTGCACCGCACCATCACCTTACGCCCGGCCTTCCGCAGTTCCGGCACCCACTGCCGGGACAGGTCGCGGGCGTTGACCTTCTCCGCCGGAGGCACCGAGTCCTCCAGATCGTACATGATGATGTCCGCGGCAAAGCCCCGCGCCCGCTCCAGCATGTTGGCGCGGTTGCCGGGTACGAATATCAAGCTGCGTAATAGTTCCAAATCTTCAATCCCCTGCCTCTAGCCGATTCAAGTGGTCACCATTGACATTCAGGCCCATTCAGTACTTTCGTTACAATTGAGTACTTTCGTTACAGCAGATATGGGGGATGCATTTCAGTTTCCGGCACTCTCTCGATCTGGCGCGTAGCCGGGTTGACTCGATACCGCAGGTTTTCCAGCAGTTCATAGCCAATCAAAGGAGTAGATGCCGGAACCAGAATTGCGCTGAATTCCTCACCCATCAAATCACCCTCGGCGAAGTACGTACTTACCTCCACGATTCCGGTGGCGCTCATCAGCCTCAGTCTGCCCCGGCCTCGCCGCAACCCCAGGGCCTCAATCTCCTCCTGGGGAAGAGCCAGATAGGTAGCTCCGGTGTCCACCAGGAAAGTATATTCTCTGGTCTCATTGTCCCCAAAAATCTTGGCTTGTATTTCAGTTCTACCCACTGAAAATTATCTCCCGAAATGAATTGGAGTCTCGACCCTACTCCAT
>DASTLM010000243.1:0-6379 GCA_035714945.1 Dehalococcoidia bacterium
CCGATCGCCGGATTACTGGGGCCAACGTCAAAGCCTGCGTGGCAACGGGGAGGGCCCGCTGGAAGGTGGAAAACGAGAACAAAACACCTTGAAGACCAAGGGGTATCATCTGGAACACAACTACGGCCACGGTCAGCAGCACCTGGCGGCCCTACTGGCCACCTTCAACATCCTGGCCTTTCTGATGCACACGGTGTTGGAACTGGTGGATGGGAAGTACCGGCTAATCCGGAGCAAGCTGCCGACCCGGCAGACCTTCTTTGACGACGTGCGGGCCTTGACCCGGTACCTGTACTTTGCCAGTTGGGAGGGAATGCTGGACTTCATGATGCGGGGGCTGGAACTGGAGCTTGCTGATGGGCGCTAAGGGGTCTTTCCGTGAGGGGGGAGTCTGCCTCCGGTGGCCCGGGGCCTGCCCTCGGCCCTGAGCCGGGGTTGAGCGGGTCTCAAATCGGGGGAGATGGGGTGATTTGGGCCAGCCAGGGGCCGCAGGAACCCATCGCCCTGAACCCGTGGGGGCAACCCAGGCTCCACCAGTGACCACGAATAACCCCAAAATTAGAATTGCTGACGGTGGGGTGGTGACCTACAGTATAACCGGTAAATAGTGTTATCATTAGATGTTGAGGTGCAATCTGGAAGAACCCGGCAGCTACTTGACTCGATTGCATCCCGATATTCTATGCTATTCGAAACTCTTCAGGGGCATCACCCAAAAGGACCGCTACTACGATCACTATGAACACCCAGTCAAACTTTGTTGGCATTCGCAATCTGGCGATAATTGCCCACGTCGACCACGGCAAGACCACCCTGGTGGACGCGTTGCTCAAACAAGGTCAGGTATTCCGGGTCAATCAGGAAGTGGGCGTCCTGATAATGGACTCCAACCCGCTGGAGCGCGAGCGGGGCATCACGATATTGGCCAAGAATACCGCCGTCATGTACCAGGGAGTAAAGATTAACATAATCGACACTCCCGGTCACGCCGATTTCAGCGGCGAGGTGGAACGCATCATGAACATGGCCGATGGCTGTTTGCTGCTGGTGGACGCCGTGGATGGTCCAATGCCGCAGACCCGCTATGTTTTGAAGCAAGCACTGCTACAAAAAGTGGCGCCGATGGTGGTGATCAACAAGATTGACCGGGCCCAGGCCCGGGTCCCCGAGGTGGTCGGGTTGGTGCAGGATATGTTTCTGGACCTGGCGACCGAACCGGAACAGCTTGACTTTCCGGTGATCTACGCTTCGGCCCGGGATGGCTACGCCATCGCCGATCTGGCAGACCCCCGAGTCGATATGCAGCCGCTATTCGAGGCGATTCTGAAGACCGTTCACCCGCCTTATGGCGATCAGGACGGGGCCCTGCAGATGCTGGTGGCAGCGCTGGACTACGACAATTATCTGGGCCAGATTGGTATCGGGCGAATTACCCGGGGGACCCTGCTGGCCCGGAGGCCAGTGGTGCGAATTGACCGGGACGGTCAGACGCACACCGACACCCTGGAGAAGGTGTTTGTGTTCCACGGATTGGAACGCCTGGAAGTAGCCTCGGCCCAGGTTGGCGATATTGTTGCCGTCACCGGCGTCGAAAACCTGAGCATCGGCGATACCATCGCCGACCCCCAATGTCCTGAGGCTTTGCCCACAATCACCATTGAGGAACCGACGGTCAAAATGACCTTTGGGGTCAATTCATCTCCCTTGATGGGTAAAGAGGGGTCCTACTGCACCTCGCGCAACCTGCACGAACGCCTGCTCCGGGAGCTGCGCACCAACGTGAGCCTGCGGGTGGAGACCACCCCATTAGCCGACGAGTTTCTGGTATCCGGTCGGGGTGAATTGCACCTTTCGATTCTAGTCGAAATAATGCGGCGGGAAGGGTATGAGTTCCAGGTTTCCAAGCCGGAACCGGTCACCAAAATTGTGGACGGACAGGTCCATGAACCCTACGAACATTTGAGCATCGACACTCGCGAAGAACACATCGGCCCCTTGACCGAGAGTCTGTCCGGCCGGCTGGCCCAATTGGTGGACATGAAGAATGATGGCAACGGGAACGTCCACATCGAGTATCGGATACCCACGCGGGGGTTAATCGGGTTCCGGTCCTTCTTTGTGCGAACCACCCGCGGCGATGGGGTCAGCAATAGCCAGTTCATCGGATACGAACCCATGACTGGCACCGTCAAGGGCAGCGCAGCTGGAGTGCTGGTGGCATCAGAAGGCGGCACGGCCGTCACCTACGGCCTGCTGAACGCCCAGGGTCGAGGCTCCACCTTCATTGACCCGGGCACCACGGTATACGAGGGCATGATCGTGGGTATGCATCCCAAGGACGGTGACATCCCGATCAACGTGTGCCGCGAAAAGAAACTGACCAACATGCGGTCGTCCACCTCCGACGTCGCCAAGCGGCTGAACCCCACTTTGAAGCTGAGCCTGGAAGAAGCCCTGGACTTCATATCCTCTGACGAACTGGTGGAGCTCACCCCCAAGAACTTCCGTTTGCGCAAAAAGGAGCTGGACTTTGGCCTGCGCCACCGGCTACGGCGATGAGGCTGAGGCCGAAGCAAAGATATGCGATCTAATAATGGTGAGAAATTAGTGAACTTTTTTGAATACAATCAAGGAGTAGGACAATGGGCGATTGATTCAGATTAGAGGGGCGAATATGACTCAGATTCTTTGTGCCGGGTTTGACCAGGTCGGAACCAGGGTTGACACGGTCCATTCCGCCAAGATCCTCATAATTGAAGATCAGTTGCCTGTTTGCGAACTCTATGCCCTAGCACTACGTTTGAGCAGTCACCGATACGATATACGTCTGGCCCATTCCGGTGAAGCTGGTGTCGAAGCGGCCTTTAAAGACCGACCTGACCTGGTGATCATGGACCTGACTCTTCCCAGGATGTCTGGTGTAGAAGTTGCCGAGAAACTGACGCTAGGCGGGATTCTTCCCGGTGTACCACTAATTATTGCCTCTGGTGAGACCGCAGACGTCACCGAACAAATCCCGGCCAACGCCTACCTGGCAAAACCCTTCCCGATGGCTAACCTGGTGGCCGCGGTTCAGGATGCGTTGAATGCATTGGTGGTTTAAGGCCGTTCGTCCTTCGGGTATGTTCACCAGAATTCTCTTCCTCGGCCATGGATCTGCTGATCATTTGATCTAGCTGGAAACTTCCTCCAGGTCTATTGGGGTCTTTTTCCCTTTTGTGCGCTGGACGCAAGTCACCAATTGCTGGAAAAAGGCTCGTAGCGGTATCCGAACCCGCGCACTGTTACAATTGCGGGCATCTTGCCTGCTTTGTTCTCCAGCTTTTTGCGCAAGTTGCTGATGTGCCACTTCACCAGGTCGAAGGTATCATATCCCGGTCCCCACGCGTTGCTCAGCAAGAATTCCAGCGACAGGGCCTCACCGGGCCGTCGCACGAATAAGACCAGCAGGGAGTACTCGATGGGGGTCAGGTCCTTGCTCTCCCCGTCGACAAAAACTTCCCGGCGGATGAAATCCAGGGTCAGATGCGGGTCGGTATATGGCGAACGTGATTCGACGGTGAGGGGCCATTGGCCCCGGCGCAAACAGGCTTCTACCCTGGCCACCAACTCCCGGCCACTCGCCGGTTTGACCACGTGGTCATCGGCCCCGGCGTTAAAGGCATTGACCTTTTCTCCCACCTGACCCAGGCCCGTCAGCACTATTATGGGAATATTGGATATCTCTCTAATGCGACGGCACAACTCCAGGCCGTCCATATGCGGCATCTTCAAGTCAATTATTGCCGCGTCGGGACGTCCGGCGAAGAATTCCCGAAGCGCGGTAATACCGTCAAAGGCGGACAAAGTCTGATAGCCTGAGTCCGCGAAAAGGTGCTCTAAGAAACTCACTATTGGCGGTTCATCATCAACCAGCAGAATCTTGGTCATCGTTGCTCATTCAGAATCAGTCCCTCAATATGGTAGATATTTAGGGACAATTAATGAATATTTGTGTCATCGTACCATAATTACTGCCCCAATTTCAAATAAATGGTTCTCCCGTTTTCTCGGAGGACACCCAGGGGTTGTTATCATCTTTTTGCCACCGGCAAGGGTAACCTGTCCGGATGAGTTCTTTACTGCTGTAGCCTGGTCAGGACTGTTCCTCACTATTACTATCTGAAATGCTGACGATCAATTTCTCAGGCGGGTTATTGCCCAGCAACCACTTCTGGACGTACAGGGTCCCGATAGCTGGCGGCTTGCCGCTGGCGTCCTCAGCGTACCGGATCGTGTTCTTGGTCTCCCTTTCCAGGGTAAAGCGCAACTTCTGTGGTTCCATCCATCACCGTCCCAGTAGTAAGCTATGGAAGGCTATCGAATCAGAATCAGCGAATATTACTGAGAATTGATCCCGCATTGCCTCACCGAGAATGTAACCGGGGTGAGGTTGTTGCCTCACCAATAAAGTTACCCGATGCTTGTTTTTACATCAGCGGCGGAAAAACCGGTTCCCGGCGTGGCAATCAGTGGGTGTGACTTCAGGTGGTATCAGGCAGCTAATTGAGCCTGGTGGGCAGTACAGGACTCGAACCTGTGACCTCCTGCGTGTAAAGCAGGCGCTCTAACCAGCTGAGCTAACCGCCCATTTGCGGGTTCCCTATTTGCGGGTTCATTGAAAGCACATAACTGTTCTCCACGATCCAAGAAGACCAGGGCCATCATGGCCCGCCAATCTAGTAGCGAAAATAGTAGAGGGCCACGCCCGCGATGGCTGCGCCTGCACCCAAAACTATTAACACCCATCCCCACCATGGGAACCCTCCGTCCTCGCCGCCGCCTCCAGATATTATTTCATCAATTTCCAGGGATACCGTTGGCGTAGGGGCCACCACCGTCGGCGCGGGCTGCTGCGTCGGGGCAGGTTCCAGCGTCGGGGTCGGCACCTGGGGTGGCGCAACCACCACTATGATTGGTGTTGGCGCCACAGGTTCGGTAGTTGGGACGAGGATCGGAACTGCCGTTGGAGTAGGCTGCCCCCCACCCCCGCCTTCCGGCGGACTCGTTGGCGTCGCCGGCTGGGGCGGGGAGGTTGGAGTTGGTGTTGGACTTTCTCCTCCGTCACCGTCTCGGGGGGTCGGGGCAGGCGTGGGGGTCGGGGCAGGCGTGGGGGTCGGGGTGGGCGTGCCAGTAGAGTCCAGGATTGCACCAGCCAGGTCCAGCCGCCTGACGTGGGGATTCCCATCATCGAAAAAGGGGACCTCCGCCGACAACTCGATATCGTCGGTTACATCAGGCAGGGTACCAACGGACAGGAAAAATTGGATGGTGCTGCCAGCCGCGATGATCCCCTGCTGATCTCCTCCCACTTTGAGTTTCAGGCCGTTGGCAGTACCATATTTGCCCGGCTCGGTGATAACCAGGGAATAACGCTTTTCGTTGCCGACGACACCTCGATCCACCACCGCCGTGACTACCATCCCTACCGGGGCCAGCCGCCCACCATTGATTGTGACATCTCCATAAAAGGTATTGGGGAACTGAGGCAGTTGCGCCAGGGCCACCGCCGTCGGTAGCGAGGCCGACAGTAATGCTATCAGTAGAGCCAGGAAGACTTGACGGGGTCTCCTCATAACTCTAACCTCCGTTGCTGGTCTCCCCGCCCGGATCTGGAGGGCGGGGAGACATGCTAATTCTGCTCTGATTATGATGTTTCTCCCGTTTCGGTCAATATCTTAGAGTACGTTCTCGGGCCGTTCAGAAATACCCAGTAGCCATCCAACTCCGAGAGCTTTCGGCCAGGTAGCGCGGTAATCGGGTTGGCGTTGAGGTCCCGATCGCCGTCTGATCCCCAGTCCTCATGCCCGAAGGCCTTTTTGCCGTTGGCGGCATTGGGCACATGCAGGGTTATCATGCCGGCATCGGTCGGCGTGTTCGCAATCTGCGCCAACTCATCCTGGGCCCTTCCTGGGGTATTGGTCCCAATCAGGTTCCATCCGGGGTCCAGACTCCGAGACGTCTCCACTGACCCGGTTATCTGGGCGAACCTGAACCCCACCAGCGCATCGCTGCTGGCGGTGACATAGAAGGCAGTGAGCGGCTTGACAACTTCCTCATCAAACCCGGGTTCGCCGAGAATAAGAAATTGGTTGTCGGAATAAATCATGATCAGGGAACTCCCGGCGGGGTCAACCGGCCAGATCGTTGGAACCTGGGACAACAAGGTAGGCGCCGACAATACGGCGAACTCACCTGGGTTGGACAACGCGATGAGCTGGTCCGGACCGGTGCCAGTTAGATCCAGCCGACTGACGTGGGGATTCCCATCATCGAGAAAGGGAACCTCCGCCGACAACTCAATATCGTCGGTTACATCAGGCAGGGTACCAACGGACAG
>DASTLM010000244.1:0-8376 GCA_035714945.1 Dehalococcoidia bacterium
TCGCTGGATCGGAGACTATCCACTTGGCGATACGACATCATGAACGAACAGGCAGAGCACCATTTCTTTCAAAAAGACGATCGACTCTACAAGAAGTATGGCAAGCCTTTGGAAAAAGAGCATACCGGAGAGTATGCGGCCATCGGTCCTGACGGTCAGGTGATTTTTGGAATGAGCACTGATGAAGTGCTGCAAAAGGGCGTAGAGAACTTTGGCAGCGGTAACTTCGGCCTGTTTCGGATAGGTTACTCCGCTCTTGGTAAATGGCTAACACTCGCCAGGTAGTCAGCGACGATTATCCGTACATCCCCATTCGTTTGGAGGTACAAGGCCAGAGCGAGGTTGTCCTCGCTCTTCTTGATACTGGGTATACCGAGAGTTTAATAATCCCCGCCAGTTGTCGGCAGCGTCTCGGAGCTCCGGACGGTCGCACCACCCTGGAGGTAGGAGACGGACGGGTTGTTCACGCCCCGGTCTATTTGGGTATTGTTGAAATCGTTGGTTTCCCTCCGATCTACGGAGTGGCGCTAACTCTACTGGCGGGCGAATACATCATAGGACGACGAATCCTTGACCGTTTTGAGATCACCCTCGATCATGGCCAACGAGTAATCATCAGACCTTAACCGTTTTGACAGTTATCGTAGGATTGCTATATTCAAAAACATTCCCCCTTTACGCTGCGGCGTCAGGGCGCAAGGACACCTTCGAGGGGCTTTAGCTTTTTCTCCCAAATGCCAGAGTTTGACTTTGCTGTCAGGTGTGGTACAAAGAATCTACAACAAAAGAACCTACAATATGAGAAATCAAACCCTCAGAGTCAAAGGCTGGAGGAGCGGAAAGTTGAGACTTATGTGTTCCGTGTTGTGGTCGAACCCGACGAAGATAAGTGGGCGGTTCACTGCCCAGCTCTGTTGAAGTATGCCGCTACCAGTTGGGGGGATACCCAGGAGGAAGCGTTAAAGAACATTCAGGAAGTAATACAGATGATCGTGCAGGAACTGACTGAGGACAGCGATCCTATTCCGGAAGGACCAGCTGAAGAGGTTACCGTGTCAACCGAACCAAGGGTAGCGGTCACGATCTAACGTATGGCAATTCCCTGGTGCAACTCGTACAGGGTGAACTGGACACCTGCGAGATTATTCAGGAAAACGCCGTTCAGCCGGTCGCAGGCGATTTTCTTGAGGGCATACTCGACCACTGGTCTTTAGGTCTTTACCTTCCGAGACTCCGGAGCGCGTGCCGGTTGCCGCTGGGGAGCGCCCGGGTATTGCCTGTTATGCTGAGGCATTGTGGCGGCTCAACTCCCCGGTCCAGGAGAGTATGCCCTGGTCGGCGGTGACGAGCCGGGAAGAAGTCATAATGGCAGTGGCCGTGATGATGCGGTCGGCGGGATCGGAATGGAACTCCTTCAGCATTACCGCTGCAATCCCGATGTCCCCCGTAACGGGTATCTCCGTTACTCCATCAGCCGGCACGCGCTGTCGCCATTGGCCGACAGGGTAAGGCAACTCAATCCGGTTTCTCTCTTGAAGCAGGGCCAGCTCCCAGAAGGTGATAGCGGAAACGGCAACCATGTCATTTCGTGAAGTGTCTTCAATAAGCTGACGTGATGTCGGACCAAGCTGCTCGAAGCCGTTTACAAACCAGAAGAGGGTGTGGGTGTCGAGGACCAGGGGCATTATTTAAGGGCGTCCCACTCTACATCGTCGAGAGGAGAAATGATGTCTCCCTTAATGGCCCCTCCCGGCAGCATCCCGAATCGTAATTTGGGAACCTCGGTCGGGGCGTCCTTCACCAGGATGGTAATTTCTTCACCCTCTTTGAGGTCCAGTTTCTCCAGGGGTTCGATCCTGCCATGGGTGAACCTGGCTTTGACCTCTCTGGTCATGTTGTCACCTGACGTCAAAAATGGATCCATACCTTGACCTTGAAGCCCATAAGGCGTATTTCCATCCTCCCAATGTAAGGTTGAGGCGGGTAAATTGCAAGAAAAACCTGGTGCATGAGACCAGTTCAACGCCATAACCATCCGCAAATTATTGCGAATGAGGGATACCGGATTACATCGCTGTCCTGAAGCAGCGCCAGTGAGCGCATATCACAGATGAACGGCGAGAAGTATAACCAGGCCATTGGAGTGAAGTAGTCCTGCTGTAGGCGGACCACATTCCCGGAGGATGCGCCCTCATAGTTTTTGAAGTAGTCCAGCATTAATGTGGCATCCGTTTGGACGGACTCGGCCTTCCATTTCAGAGGGGGAACCGCTGCCCCGACAGCAGGGCAGAACGGTTGGTCCTGTTAATGGAGAGATAACGGCTGTCCGCCTCATCGTCTGATTTGACCAGGCGTATACGGCTGATCTTGCGCTTTATCTCGGGCGTAATCCGTTGCTTGCCGTTTCGAATCGCCGGAATAGCCGGATACACCCGTGGCCCTATTACCGCTACGACCTTTTCTACGCGTATTACCTGGGCGGGTGCACTTAGTTCCACTACCTCAGCCGGGGCGGCTCAATAACCAGCGCGGCCGATGCGTCGCCCATTACAGGGATTTCTGAGATTTCAATCTCGGAGTTGGAAATCCTTTCTTCGGGCAACGGGATCTCGTCAGAGGCCGAGTCGATTACCTCGTCTAGCATCCGGTTGTAGTGGCGCCACGCCTTTACGTCGTCATCAAACTTAACCAGCGTCTCGGACTGTTTTCCTGAGAAGGCACGCTCGGATAGGTTGGCGGACCCGATAATTACCCGAGTGCGACCGTCGGCGTTCGACAGCAGGTACAGCTTGGCGTGGGCGATGTGCTTCCTGAGGACGCGGAAGCGTGCCCGCCCCGAGTGGACTTTTTCCAGAACGTGTAAATGTCGTTCGTCCTTTAGCCCCATGATGGCAGCGCGAGTATCGCCAACAACCACCTTCTGGAAAGCCAGGATGTGCTTCATATCCCGGAGGACGCCTTCATATCCGAATACGCACTCAGGTTGTGAACGAATACTGGTCCAGCATCCTGACGATGGCATTGATGCTGGCGGAATAGGTTAGCACCCGCAGGCTGTCGTAGCCGTCGAACAGGTCCCAGTCAAATTTCTGCTCGTCCAAGAACCTGGCGCTGACCACGCGAAGCCCGGTGCCGTCATCCAAGCGGAGGCCGGTCTGGACATCTGGTATCTTGTCAGGTTCCCCAAACGGTCCGTTAGCCGTCATAGCTCTATATAAATTATCGATTGGATGAGATTAATCATATGGGGCATGTGGAAGGCGGTCAAGACCGCCCATGGATATCTCAATTGCGGGTGGGCCTGACCTTACCCCGTAGTTTTTACCACGGATAATGCGAGTTCATGTTGTTGGCGGAAGGCCTCAGGGGTCAAGGTTTGACTTCAGTGGCCAGTATGGTACAAAGGATATAGACAAAGGATATAGACTATGAAAAAGAAACTCTCCGAATCAAAGACCGAAGGAGGGGAAAGTTGAAGACCTACATCTTTAAGGTCGAATTTGAGCAGGATGATGACGGCAGATGGAGCGCGGATATCCCTACGTTGCCAGGCTGCGCTACCTGGGGCTATACCAAAGAGGAAGCCTTAGAAGCTCTGCACGAGGCAGCCCAGGCTTATCTTGAAGTCCTGTTTGAAGATGGTCGTTCCCTGCCCAAGGAAGCTGAGGAAACTACTAAGATAGTTGAAGAGACCGTTGTAGCCATCACTGTATGACCCCAGACCGAGGCCCTGGCCATCCGGTTGACTTGTTGCGAAATACCCCCGTTCGAGAATTAATACGAGCCCTCGAACGGGGTGATTTTATATTACGGCGTACCACCAGAACAGGCGGCCATATCTACACCCATGCCGACGGAAGGACGGTAGTGATCCACTACCACCGAGGGAGGCAGCGATACCCTCACTCGAAAGACCCTCCAGAGAATTGTGGAGGCTGCTCAATGGACCGAGGAAGACCTTAGAAGATTACGGCTTCTCTAAATAAATTCGACATTACAGCTAAACCCGGCAGTTTTCCCGGACGAGGAATCCAGTCTAGGTGCCCAGCGCCCCCATCGGCCCGGCACCGGTGTTGATGTTGGACTACTGTTGGGATCCTCTGGTGTGGTGGGCGGCCGGGGACCAACCCCACCCTGCACATCGGCACTGCACCCGGATAGGTCGCGCAACTACTTTCGCACCGACACCCAGACCTGCCGCCAGGGCCGGTGCTATAATGCTGCCGTATTGAACCCAAACTTCAGGAGCAACTAACATGAAAGTCGGATTCGTCGGCCTGGGTAACATGGGCAACCCGATGGCCTCCAACCTGATCAAGGCGGGACATCAACTGACCGTCCACGACCTGCGCCGGGGAGCGGCCACCAACCTGCTGGAAATGGGCGCCAACTGGGCCGACGCCCCCCGGGACGTGGTGCCGGGCAGTGACGTGGTCTTCACATCGTTGCCGGTGCCCCGGGACGTAGACGCGGTGGTGCTGGGCGAGAAGGGCATCATGGAGGGAGCGACCCGGGGGACGGTCTACCTGGACCTGTCCACCAACTCGCCGACGGCCATCCGCCGCATCCACGACGTCTGCGCCCAGCGGGGGGTCGCTGTCCTGGACGCCCCGGTGTCCGGCGGCGTTTACGGCGCGGCGGCGGCGACCCTGGCGGTGATGGTGGGCGGCGACCGGGCGGTCTATGACCGCATGAAGCCCACCCTGGACGCCATCGGCAGTCACGTGGTCTACTGCGGCCCCATTGGCAACGGCATGGTCTGTAAGATCTGCAACAACCTGCTGAGCATGGGTATCGGCGTGCTGATGAGCGAGGCCCTGACCCTGGGCGTCAAAGCCGGGGTTGACCTGGCCACCCTGGCCGACGTGATTGCCAACAGCTCCGGAGGCAACCGCCGCCTGACCGAAAAATTCCCCCGGTTTCTGTTCAAGGGAAATTTTACGCCGGGCTTCGCCACCGCGCTGGCGGCCAAGGACGTGCGGCTGGCCACCGACCTGGGCCGGGAGTACGGCATCCCGATGGAGCTTTCCAATATGGTTGACCAGCGCCACGTTGAGGCAATGTTCCGGGGCTGGGGTCCGGAAGACTCCGACGCGGTGTCCCGGATTCAGGAGGAGAAAGCCGGGGTGCAGCTACGGCTGCTGGACGGGTGACTCTTCAGCAGATTTTTAGCCTGCCGTGTTTGACCTGCCGGGTTTGATTTGATCGTTTACATTTGATAGCTTGCATTGGTGATAGCTTGCATTGGAGGCCGTTCCATGACCACCAGCCCACAACGTTCAAAAATTGTGGAGACCAGCGATACCATCGAGGCCATCGAAGAATGTTACCGCATGGGCTGGACCGACGGCCTGCCGGTGGTGCCGCCCGAGGAGTACAAAGTGCGGGAGATGCTGGCCTGCGCTGGTATGACCGGCGAGGAGGAACTGCTTTCGCTGGAGATGCGCCGCCGGGTGCTAACCTCGGAGAACGCCGCCGCCAACGCGGTGATGGCGGGCTGCCTGCCCGAGTATTTCCCGGTGCTGGTCACCAGCCTGCGTACCCTGGACGAAGAGAAGAACTTTGTCAACATGGCCGCCGCCTCCACCAGTTCTCCCAGCATTCTGATGATCGTCAACGGCCCCATCCGCCACCAGATCGGCATCAACTCCAGAGACGGTCTGCTGGGGCCCGGGTTTCGGGCCAACGCCTGCCTGGGTCGGGCGGTGCGGCTCTGCTTTATGAACGGGTTCGACGCCTGGCCGGGCACTCTAGACCGGGGTACCCTGGGCAACCCCACCAAGTACACTTTCTGCATCGGCGACAACGAGGAGGACTCTCCCTGGGGGCCGCTGCACGTCAGCCGGGGGTTCCGGGCCGAGGATAGCTGCGTCACCACCGCGGTGGCCTACAACGCCATCAGCATCAACAACCGTTATAGCCACACCGGCCGGGACATCCTGCTGTCCATGGCCGACACCATCAAGTCCACCGCCCTCGCCCACCGCTTTCCGGCCGAGTGGGTCATTGTCTTCGGACCGGAGCATGCCCTGGCGCTAAAGGAAGACGGCTGGACGCGGCGGAATATCCAGGAGTTTCTCATCGAGAACACCGCCCGGTCTCGCGGCGAGTTGGTCCGGCTGGGGGCCAAGATGGGTCCGGAAAAACCCGGCGACGACCAGGTGATGCTGCGCTGCTCGCGGGAACCCGAGGAGATTCTGATCACCCTGGGCGGCGGCACCGGCGGCCGCTACAGCGCCATCATCGACACCACCGGTTTCAAGATTCGCACTCGGAAGATCGACCTGCCGGGGGCGTAGGCTGAGGTGGTTGCCCTAGTAGTGGTAACGTAGCTGGGCGATAAGAAGGGCGTCGTGATCAATCTTATAGACCATGCGATGCTCATCATTGATACGGCGTGACCAGTAGCCCGTGAGGCCATGTCGCAAAGGCTCTGGCCTGCCGATGCCCGCCCAAGGTGAGCGTTGCGTCTCCTGAATCAGCAGATTGATCCGTAACATGATTTGCCGATTGGTTCGCTGCCAGTATAGATAGTCTTCCCAAGCGTGCTCGGAGAAGGTAAGGATCACTCGATTAACTCGCGCTCTGTGCCGTTGCCCGACTCCAATTCAGCTACCGACTCCAGAAGCCTACGGGCGTTCTTTGGGCTGCGGAGTAGATAAGTGATCTCTTCCAGGGCGGTGTAATCTTCCAGGGAAAGCATAACTACGGAGCGCTGGCTCTTTCGCGTGATTATGACTGGCGAATGGTCGTCGCAGACTTTTTCCATAGTCTTCGCCAGATTGCTGCGGGCGTGAGTGTATGTAATTGCATCCATCCCAAAACTTCTCCTGTACATGTACTTATATTGTAGCAGATTCCTGGTTACGGATAAGGTCGGGGCTCTGGTAAGCTCATCGGCGATGCCGAAAACGGATCATGGTGTTACCTGGATAGATTTGACCGCACACCTCTGGTAAACTCGGGGCGAATTCAGGGAATAACCGAGCTTATCCCAGGAGGCATCATGGACTTCGGAATTTTTACCATGTTCACCGTCCGGGAAGAGGGCACCCAGTCTGAAGCCTTCAAAGAATGGTTCGGCATCGTGCAGGCCGCCGAGGACCTGGGCCTGGACACCTTCTGGATTGGCGAGTCGCACTTTCGTCCCGAGCGAGCAGTGATGGCCGCCCCCCTCATCGGGGCCAGCGCGGTGGCCGCCCGCACCGAACGGATCAAGGTGGGTCTGGCCGTCCAGGTGCTGCCCCTGGCCAACCCCCTGCGTATCGCCGAGGAAGCGGCCATCGTCGACCACATCAGCGAAGGCCGGTTGGTGTTTGGCGTCGGCCGCAGTTCCTTCATTGAGTCTTATGAGGGATACAACATCCCTTACGCCGAGAGCCGGGGCCGGTTTGCCGAGTCGTTGGAGGTGATCCTGAAAGCCTGGGGCGACGAGCCCTTCTCCTATGAAGGGGAGTTCTACCAGTTTCATGACGTGGACCTGGTGCCCAAGACCTACCAGAAACCTCACCCTCAAGTGAGAGTCGCGGTGGAAAGCAAGGATACCTTCGCGTTGACCGGCAGCCTGGGCTACCCCATTTTCATGCGACACCAGATGGAGATCCCGCAGCTTCAAGACCTGCTCCATCAGTACCAGGACGCCCGACACCTGGCCGGGTTCTCCGGCCCCAATGATGTGATTTTACAGGTCGGCGCCTACGTGGCCGAAACGGCGGAGCAGGCCTACTCGGACCCCCAGGCCAGCACCTTGCACCGGCTGCGGGTGATTCAGCAGAATTTGAACCGGGTGGGCGACCAGGAGACTTACGAAAGGCTCCGGCGTTCCTCCCAGGTTTCTTACGACGAATTGCTGCCCAGATTGGCCTTCGGAACACCGGAGGCGGTGGCTGAGAAAATCCAGCGTTACCGGGACGACCTGGGCATCACCGGCATATCGGTCGACGTGAACCCCGGCGGGCAGATACCCCATGACCGGGTCATGAACTCCCTGCGGCTGTTCGCCGAAGAGGTGGTGCCCCGGTTCCGGTAGGGACCCCATCGGGTCTTCGTCGAGAGTAAGGAGAGCACTGCCACGGGTGCATGATATAATCGAAGTCCTGGAGGGCAATCGATATGGCCAAATTGGCTGAGCGAATTACCGTTGACCCCGAACAGTGTGGTGGACGGCCCTGTATTCGCGGGATGCGTATCAGGGTGACCGATATCCTGGATCTTCTGGCCAATGGCCTGACAAATGATCAGGTTCTGGCCGAACTCCCCGATCTAGAACCTGAAGACATTCAGGCATGTTTGCGTTTTGCCAGTCGGCGGCTGGATCATCCGGTAGTGGCCGCTTGATTTTATGGATTGACGCACAACTTTCACCTCGACTGGCAT
>DASTLM010000245.1:0-7470 GCA_035714945.1 Dehalococcoidia bacterium
GATCCTATATTGGAGATTCCTGAAAGTCGGAACCCTTTGCTGCTGGACCACATACTAGTCAGTCAGCCACTGGTGAACGGGTCACTATCCTTTCAGATAAATTCACAGATTACTAGTATTAAGATTACTAGATCGTGTTGGTAACGGATATGATTCCGCCGCCCAATGTACTGGCGGGGGCACGACCATGCCGTTGGGCCTGAAGATCGCAACTCTTTGGGCTGTCTGGCTCCTGGCGATAGTTGGCTGTGTTGGCTCTACAACCCCCCCGCTGCCCAGGACATCGCCAACCGCCCCTCCTGATCCTATTCTAGAGACGGAAGCTAGTCCCGAGTCCCCCCTCCGGGCGAGGGCTGAGGCCAGACCGACTGCCACGCTAACAGCCACTGTTATCCCAACGCCAACGCCGGCTCCAGTTCCCACCCCTACCCTGATGCCAACCCCGACCGCAACGCCCAGACCGACTCCTGCTCCCACACCGGTGCCGATACTGGAGCCGCAGGTGACCGGACTGGCCGCCACCAATGCTGGTGACCGTCTTCGACTCCGGGTCTACTTACCTCAAGAAGAGAATGAGCGGACCGTCAAGAGAGTGCTCATGACGTTTCCGGGTCATGGCTCCATCGAGTACCTCGTGGGTTTTAACCGCCAGACCGAGGCGTTCTACTCGGGAGAAACATACGTGGAACCGTCATTCCTTGAACGCCGCACTCTGCCGTGGATTCAGCAGAGCGTTGGTATTTCCGTGATGAGCTTGCCGGCGAGGATCGCCTGCACTGGCAGCATGCGGCCAGTCATCGACTGCGGGGACCAGGTTCGATACGAGGCAGTGTTACCGGAAACCCCCCTGGAGGTAGGGGACATCGTCACCTTTCGATTCAGCGATCTGGATATAGATATACAACGGGACTGTCCTTATATCTCCAATTTATCGGGTATAACCGGTGTGTCCAGTTTAATCGGCACCCAAAGCATCTACATCATCCACCGCATCGTCCGGGAAGTGTTCGGTTCTTACCCGGACGCTTTCATAACCAGGGGTGACAACAATTTCTCTGAGGACTACTGCTCGGTGAAGAAACCCAGCATTGTCCTCAAAGTGGTCGCAGTAACCAAAGATGCTTATGTTCTGGACCAGGAAGCGTATGATCGCTCGGCTGCCACGCACCAGGGACTGCTAGTAGAATACGGAACTGGCTTCGCGGACTTTCATGCCCTGGTCCAAAGGTACGACTCGATGCGGCGGGACTACCTTAACGCCGGCGGGACCCGAATATCCCAGGCAACCCTTGATGGAATGTACCAGAGCCTGCTCAGGACGCAGACAGAAATAAATCTCCTGGTTGATCGGCTCAACCAGTTGCCGGCCGAACTAGATGCCGCTCAAGGAGAGATGGAGCGATACGTCGCTCCGTACGACGTTCAATTGCCTTAACTGAGGAGTATATGGTCCAGTAAAAGTGGGTTCTGACTTTCGGGGCCGATTTAGACGGAAGTGCGGTCATTATTCTGGTCATCGGCATGGTCTGGGCGCGGTGTCAGCAGCCATTCCCACATTCGCTGTCAGCTTGCCAGCGACTGCTCAGGCAAAGGCTGGACCGTCAGCGTCACCTTGATGGCGCGGTCATACGGTCATACGCAGGTGAGCGTGGCCTTGAAACCGTCAGAGGGGAATGGCAAAATGGCAACGCCGGGGTGCCCGCGCGGTTACTACTGTGCGGAGAGGAATGGATAGCGAAAGCCCGCAACCAAATTTCAGAGGGTGATTTGGGGTGATTTATGGAGCCGAAGCCTGATGCACCCAACCCCGACGAGTCTATCGGGCCGGACCAGAAAAAGTGGGAATCCGAGGCCGGCCAAGAACTGGGGAAGCTGGCGGTCCCGTCCTTAGGTTGGGTTTTCTTAAAGATCGGGGCGACTGCCTTTGGCGGTCTGGGGGCTGGGCTGGCCATCATTGAACGGGAGTTGGTGGACCGCCGTCAAGTGCTCACCGCCGCCGATGTCACTGAAGCGCTAACCTATACCAAGCTCCTTCCGGGATCAACAGTGGTTCAGGTGGTGTCTTACCTGGGCTATAAGCTGGGCGGATGGCCGGGATCGGCCATCGCTACCGTGGCCTTCGTCCTGCCCTCCGCAGCTATGATGATTCTACTCGCAGCCGGTTACATCGCAGCAACGGTGGTGCCGAACCTTGGGCCAGCCATTAACGGCCTCACGGCCGCTGTGATTGGCCTCCTCCTGGCAACCACCTATCGGCTCGGCAAGTCGAATATCCAAAACCCCCTGACGGGTGCCATTGCTGTATGTGCGTTCCTGGCCGCCATCCTCTTCGGCATCAACGCGGCATTCATTGTCATCGCCGCCGGGCTGATTGGCATCCTCTTCCTTTCTCCTTCGTCTGGTAGTACTGAAAAGGCGCGGAGGGCTGAGCGATGATTTTCGATATATTCTGGCGCTTTGTCCTGGTAGGTATGCTCGCCTTCGGCGGTGGGCAGGCGGCGTTGCCGTTGGTTGAACGGATTACCGTAGCTGATACCGGCTGGGTTAGCCCTCAAGACTTTGCGACGGCCACCGCGTTCGGGTACATCACGCCCGGCCCGGTGCTGATCACCGGGACCTTCATCGGGTACCAAGCGGCCGGGCTTGCTGGGGCCCTGGCGGCGACAGCTGGGGCCTTTCTCGTGCCCTGGGCGCTGGCGGCGGCGGCAGCCCAGACCCTCCGGCGCTTGGTGCAACATCCCTGGCTGGGAGGCTTCGGCCGGGGAGCAGGCCCGGCAGTGGTTGGCCTCCTGGGGGTGACCGCTTTCAGCTTGGGACGCTCTGCCTTCGTTGCCTGGCCCTACGCGGTAATCGCCGCAGTGGCGCTATTCCTGGCGATCAGGACCAAGGTCCATCCGATCCTCATCCTTCTGGGGGGTGCACTTCTCGGATCGGGGGTGGGCATGTTGCCACTTCCGTAGATGGCCGGTCCTCAGCACCTTTATTTATTCCTGCTGGCTTTAATTTTGTATAATCCGCGTAGCGTGTCACCCGTCACACCGGCGGAAGCCGGTGTCTAGTTATATTCCTCTGGGTTCCGGCGTCCGCCGGAAGGACGGTATGGCTCAGGCCTCACCGCACTTGCTAGCGGATAGTCTGCCTTCAGGAAGATGCGATTGCCCTGGACCCCCTGGGACCACCCCTTGCCAGGGTCATTCGCCAAAGTTATCATAGGGACATGGAACAGGGGCAAGTCAAATACGCCCTCGGAGCCGTGTCGAGCATCGGAGCCGAAAGCTTTGGCCAGCCAGGCCGGCGCACCTTTCGGTTGGACCTGGCAGCCGGGGCTGCCCGCTCCTTTGTCTGGCTGGAAAAGGAGCAGCTTTACCAGTTGGGTATCTACCTCCAGGAAGCGATACGCACCCTCTCCAAAGAGGATCGGCAACGGGCGGGTCAAGCTGGTGAGCCCCCATGGTCGGGCGGCGAAGAGTCGGTGGAATTCAAGGCCCGGCAGATTATGCTGAGCTACAGCGTCCCCGCCAACTACTTTTACCTGCTGGCTTATGAGGTGGAAGAGGGGGGAGAAGCGGCCGCTTCGATCAGTTGCTGGTTGTCCCCGGACCAGGGCGAGATGCTATCCCGGGAAGCTCTGCAGATCTGCGCGGCGGGACGCCCACCTTGTTTCCTTTGTGGTATGCCGATAAATCCTGAAGGGCATGTATGTCCCCGGGCCAACGGCCACGCTGTACTTGAAAGCGGCTGAGCCAACTTACCTGCCCCCAACCTGCTTGCCCGAGGACGGTGAGTGAACGTCGATCAATCCACTTACGAGTTTCTCCTCCACGCGGAAATACTCTCCTGCGAACTTACTTCCACCGGTTCCAACTATACTTTCCGGTCCAAATTGCGCCTGGGCGAACGCACTGGTCTGGCGATCTACAAACCTAAAGATGGTGAGGTCCCACTATGGGACTTCCCCACTGGGACGCTCTACAAGCGGGAGTGCGCCGCCTATCTGCTCAGTGAAATCCTGGGTTGGGACTTCATCCCCCTGACCCTAATCCGCGACGGGCCCTACGGCATCGGCTCGGTGCAGCAGTTTATCGAGCATGACCCCAGGCAAAATTATTACACGCTCAACGAGGCCAACGCCGGCCCCCTGCGGATGATTGCCTGCTATGACCTGGTGGCCAACAACACCGACCGCAAGGCCGGCCACATTATTGAAGGCCGGGACGGCAAGTTGTGGGGCATCGACCAGGGCCTGACCTTTCATGCCGAGACCAAGATTCGCACGGTAATCTGGGACTTCTGCGGCGAATCCATCCCCGAACCGCATCTGGCGTCTCTGCGCAATTTGTGCCAGCTACTGGTGAGACCTCAAGGGCGGGTGCAGGAAATGCTGGACCTCTTGCGCCCGGAGGAGGTAGCTTCCCTCCATCAGCGGCTGGAATGGGTCTTGCGGGAAGGGGCATATCCCGGATTACCCGGCCGGAGACGCCGCTAGCTACCCGTTGGCCAGCAACCTGAGGTCAAACTCCTCCAGACTGTCCAGGACCAGATGGGCCTGGCTGATGTCCAGGTTGCGGGTGAAGTGGGTCCGCACCGCGATGGTGTAGGCCCCGGAACCCACCGCGGCGGCAATCCCCACCGGAGAATCCTCGATGGCGATGCAGGACTGTGGGGGCAGACCCAAACATTGGGCCGCCAGCCGGTAAATCTCCGGATTCGGCTTGCCCTGGCGGACATCATCTCCGCCCAGCACCACATCGAAGGCGTCGCTGAGCTTGATCGCTCGAAGCTTCAGGTGCACCCAGGAACGGAGGGAAGAAGAAGCCACCGCCCTGGGCAGGCGGCGATGGACACATTCAGCCAGTATTCGTTTCACACCGGGTTGCGGGGTCAGTTCCTCAATGAGGACCTGCCGGACCAATTTATCGTATCGTTCAATGTAGGTCTTGGTAGGGGCAGTAAGCTGACGCATTTCCCTGAGGCGCTCCCAGGTCAATTCTACGGTGGTGCCCAGGAGGTATTCTTCGTTTTCCTCTTCCGAGACAGGATCAACTCCCTCGTTGGTTATCAGCCGGTTAATGGCGCTGAGAAAAATGGGTTCGCTGTCCACCAGGACTCCATCCATGTCGAATATAACGCCTTGAAAATCCCCCATGCACCTTAACTCCCCTCGCCGTCTCTCGGACGGTATCTATTGCTGGACTATCAGAACCGGGTCCTCCTTCACTAGAAAACAGGAGGAAGCCTTGAAAACCGCCCACAGGTCCAGGCCGGCCGCGACCTTCATTTCCGATAGTGAAGTGCCGGTAATGTGGCAGTGGAACTGAATACCGGCACAGTCCAGG
This sequence comes from Dehalococcoidia bacterium, assembly GCA_035714945.1. Lineage (GTDB taxonomy): Bacteria > Chloroflexota > Dehalococcoidia > Lucifugimonadales > UBA3495 > Casp-Chloro-G3. Next base: position 5,337 of record DASTLM010000245.1, read on the forward strand.
GTAACTTCATAACCCGGTGGGCGCAACTCTACGCCAACCACTTTTCCCCGAATCTGGTTTCGCGCCGACGAACTGACCAGCTTTTCCCCGGCCAGGATGATGTCCGAAGCCCTGATCCCCACCGTTACCGGCTGGCCTTCCGCCAGGTCGCTCAGCGGGACTTCCAGGTGCAATCCGGCTTCGGGCCCGGTTGGGCCTTCGCGGCTGACACAGACCATGGTGCCGTCCTGGGGGTGCCGGCTTGCCACCCGCATCGCCAGGATATTCTCCACCCCCACCAGCCGGGCCACCCGGGCTTGACCGGGCTGGCCCAATACTTGCAACGGTTCCCCGCGGGACAGGGTCCGGCCCCGGTCAATCACCTGTATCACGTCACCCATAGCCAGCGCCTCGTCCCGGTCGTGGGTGACCAGAATTACCGGAATGTTGGCCCTGGACAGGATCGACCTGACCTCATCCCGCAGGGCCCGGCGCAGCTCGGCATCCAAAGACGAAAAAGGCTCGTCCAACAGTAACACTTGCGGGTCGGTGGCCAGGGCCCGGGCCAGGGCCACCCTTTGCTGCTGCCCACCAGAAAGTTCCCAGACGCGGCGTTCCTCCAGACCCTCCAGCTGCAGGTTCTGGAGGAGACGTTCCATCGGCAGCGGGTATCCGGTGGCGGACCGGCTGGCCAGTCCGCGTTTGGCCAGTCCGTAGCGCAGGTTGCCGATTACCGACAGATGAGGAAACAGATTAACCTGCTGGGTCAAGTATCCCACCCTTCTCCGGTGGGGCGGCACCCAGCTCCTGGACTGACTGTCGTAGACTACCTGCCCGCCGACTTCAATGTGGCCCTGCAGCGGTCGCACCAGCCCGGCGATGGCCCTGAGGGTGGTGGTCTTTCCCGCACCTGATGGCCCGAAAAGTATCAGGACCTGTCCCGGAGCGGCTTCCCACTCGGTTTCCAGGGAGAATTCTCCCAGTTGGCAGCGCACCCAACCCCTGGTCATAGTCTGCCCAGCCATTGGCGTCGGGTAAACATACCCAGCACCAACAGGACGGTCAGGGATCCGATCAGCAGCAGGACCGACAAAGACAGGGCGGCGCCCAGGTCACTCTCCATCGCGCTCAGGATCGCCAGGGGCATGGTCTGAGTGCGGCCGGTCAGGTTTCCGGCGAACATGATGGTGGCGCCGAATTCGGAGATGGCCCTGGCCCAGGCCAGGGCCAATCCACCGATGATGGAAGGAGCAGCCAACGGCAAAGTCAACTTCCAGAAGGTACGCCAGGGCGAGACTCCCAGAGTCTGGGAAACGTCCTCATAATCTCTGGCCACTGACTGAAATCCCAGCTTGGCGGCGCGAATGTAGAAAGGGGCGGCCACGAACACCTGGGCGAAGATTACGGCGGTTGTGGTAAAGGGCAGGGTTATGCCCAGGCCGGTGAGGGCCGGGCCAACCAAACCATGACGACCAAAGGCCATTAACATGGCGATTCCGGCCACCACTGGAGGCAGGACGATGGGCAGCTCGACCAGACTATCCATCACCCGAAGAATCCTGGAGTGGCTGCGGGCCAGCAGATAAGCGAAGGGAGTGCCCAGCAGGACCATCACCAACAGGCTGATCAGGCTGGTAAACAGGGATAGACGCAGGGCCTGTTGTGCCAGGTCGCTGGTGAGACTCCCGGCGAAACTCTCCTGCTGGGCGGCCCGAACTAACAGGGCCAGCACCGGGAGTCCCACAAAGACTACATAAACCGCCGTTGCCGCGATTCCGGCGGGCATCCCCAGGTTTGTCGTCCTGAAAATTGACCGCATAGTCGGGGAGTTAACGGTCCCCCGCGCCCGTCAAAGCTCCAGGGTCGGGCCGGCTTGCCACCTCTACAGCATTTCCGAATCCGTGCTTCTCCAGAATTTGCTGGCCCTTTTCCGACATCAGGTATTCGATGAATCTCTGGGCGAATCTTTGGGCCGGGCCGTGTTGAGTTGAGCCCGACAAAATAGCGATGGGATAGCTGGCAATAATGTTCCGCGATTCCGGTATCGGAAGCACCTGGACCTCCGTGATGATGTTGGGAGCCCTGGCGTCGGTCTGATATACGATACCCGCATCGGCCTCCCCCAATGCCACTTTTTGAACTACGCTGCGTACGT
>DASTLM010000246.1:0-10313 GCA_035714945.1 Dehalococcoidia bacterium
GATGTGGGAAGCCCAGGGCGGCATTTTCGGTTGGGTCAGCGATTCAGAAAAGGTATTTCCCACCCTGGCGGGGCTTATAATGTTTAATGCCTTTGTTATGATGGTTCAAGAGGTGGGTGAATTATTTGGGTAGTCTTCGCCGGCCCCTTCTGGTGATTGCTCTGATAATATTAAGCGTGGTGGTGCTGGTTGAGCTGGGTGCTCTGGGCATTGTCTCGGGGTCTCAAGTTGAAATCGGGACGATTTCCGAGGTTCTTCCCGAAGGGGATATCCAGGAAGCTTTAAATAACCTGGATGATGCGCAGCGCAACGAGCTCAATCGGCTAGCCGAGACTGACCAGCCGCCGGGATTGGCAATCACTTTTTTGGCTCTGGTGGATGGTATCCTCCTCTTTGTATTGGCTCTGATCGGCGCCAGCCTGATAATACCGGAGCGGGTGCACGGGAGGATCCAGGGGATAATCACCCTCATATTTTCAATTGTGATAATCATCGTGGCAATTGCCGGTGCCTTACTGGCATTGGCCGCGGTTATTCTGATGATTACCCTCCTTTTAGCCTTCCCCTTTGGGACTCTGGCATACCTGGCCAAGTTCGGCTTTTTCAACCGGGATGGCGCAGCCGCGATCCTGGCCTTCATAATGTTGCTGAAGATTTGCTTCGCCGTAGTTCTATTCCTGGCTCACCAGCGGTTCGTTCAGAATATCGGTCTGGTACTGCTGATCATCACTTCATTTGTGGCCAGCATTATCGTCGGTTTTCTACATGGCTTCGTGCCCGGGTTTTTGGTTAGCATTACGGACTCGGTGGCGGCGATTATCCTGGCAATAATCGCCATCATCTGGGCAATTGTTTTCCTGATAGGTTCGATAATCTCCATAGTGACATCGGTCCGAGCGCGAGTTTAACTCGCAATGCTACTTGAACTCTAGCTGACAGTTAGGGCCCTGCCCGGAACCCTCACATTCGATGGTCAGCACGCCACCCTCTTTGAAAATATCGATGCTGGCATCAGGTTGCTGAGGTGTTAGTTGCTTGCGTACGGTTAGTTGATCCGGTTGGATGAGCTCGACCTTGACGGAGGACCCTTCGCCAAGGTGGAGGGATATCTCCCGGGTAGAGGCGAGCCAGGATTCCGACTTATTGATCACGAATTCGCATCTGGTCTGGCCTGAGGAAAGGTTGAGCCCGTTCTCGATGAACTGCTTGCGGCAGAAAGAAGAAGTAGGGCCCAGATCATCGACCGACAAGGGAGAGGAAAGCTTTTCTTTGAAGCCTCCCTGGGACGAACCCTCTCCGGTCCCTTTATCGAACTTGAACCCAAAGTCTTGCAACCAGGCCGGAATTTCTACCTTCCCATTGTCGCCGGTGAACCCCACCGCGAGTATCAGGACGAACACCGACACAATCAGGACCATGACAATAATTAGTACCCTTCGGTCCATGGGCTAGCTCTATCCGCCAGTCATGCTCGCTGCAAAATGACCGCTAACTTATAAAATCTTCCCGTTGTTATCCAGCTGAACGCTGTTGGTGGTAGCTGTAATCGTAAACCAACCAGGCAGGTATTCCCCGATCTGGGCCCTCAGGCCGAATCTCGAAATTCCAGGTCGGATGTGACGTAGGCGGGCTTTTCCATTTCAACGATTGTTTCGATCAATTCCCGATAGCGGTCCGCTCCGGAAGGCACGCGGATCACAACGTGGAAGGGCCGTTCCACAGAATTCTCCCCCAGGGGGTTTTCGTTGATTTCAAATCCCGTTAGACCAGTGGCGGTTTCCAGGAATTTAATCAGACCCCGGGATGTACCCCGCCATTTCGAAAGATAAGCGGCGGCCAGTATCAGTTCACGAAGCCGGCCGACGCCGCTGGGGAAGGAATTTGCGTCGGGAGATGCACCCTGAGACCGCTTCCCGATAAGTCTTTCTAAATCCACCCACCTGGCCAGGAAGAAAACAAATTCATCCGGAGTCCGGTAAGGATCAAAAAATGATTCCAGGTGATCCAGTATCTCCTCTGAAGGGGCGTGGAGGAGTTCCATCACCTGGAGAATCCCATACAAGGGATTGCCCGGGCGGACGGTCCGCTGGAATATCCCTGGCAGCAGTCGCTCAATATCGATCAGCCTCATCTTCGCTGATCACCTCTACTTCATGGTCACCGGAACAGAACAACCAGGTCTGGGGAAGAGTCACCCGGTCGGAGAACTCCCTGGTGGAACAAACGCTGTAGCGTTCACCCTGGTCTTCGCTTCTAAACACGCCGGTCCTGATGCCAGCCATAACATAAGACAATTGGGAGTTTGCCGAGACGGTATCCACCGGCTCAAAGGGTCCTCCTTCGATCAGGGGAAGACCTGACGTGATCTCCAATCTTCTCCACCGCCCGGCTGACGGGTCCAGTCTAAGGACTCCTTGTCGATAAGTAGCCGCCAACACCACTTCCCCCAGGAAGGCCAGAGACAAGCAACTTCCTCCGACCCACCCGTCTCTGAAACTTTGCCAACCTTCCACCGGGTCTTCTCCGCCCCTTAGTTCCCACCGGTAAGTCCCGTTGCCGGGATCATCCCGGCCCGCGGCGGCCTCTCCGGCCCAGAGGAAGGATCGGACCCCAATATACTGTACCGAGAGTACTCGAATGTCACTTCCGATACGGCCAATGTTTCGAAAGGTGTTGGAAACTCCCCCATCACCGGAGATGAACACGCCTCCGGCGCTTTGTGCCGCCAATGCAACGTGTCCGTCCCGAGAAACCGTCACCGCATAAAAGCCCCGGCCGGGGTTCTGGCGATCCACCAGGACCTGCACCGGGCTACTCTCCGGCCTCAATGCCAGTTCGTAAAGACCCTGATCGGTGGCCATCAACAACAATGGCTGATTGTCCCGCCGGGCCCATTCCAGGTCCAGAACCACAAAGTCCAGGGTGTAGGATGTGGATTCCCAGGTCTCCCCGCAGTCTCTGGACAGGTATACCCGCGTACCGCTCCCGTTGGGCAGAACATTGGACACCGCGAGAATCCCCGGGTAATCGGGGCTGGTAGCAATTCTTTTTGCCTGTTCATCCAGAAAGGTGCGCACTGGCTCCCAACTCTCACCGTTGTTAAGCGAACGATAAACCGTCGACGCGCTGCCGGCATACCAGGTATTGGGTTGGAAGAAATCCGATGCCAGGCAGGCTACCTGCTCATCAGGCACTTCTCCTACCGTAAAACTGGGCTGCTCCGCCCAGCGCACTCCAGGTTCAGCCAGGGCTATTTCATATACGTGGGAAGCGCGCAAAGATTGGCCAAACGCCCACCCATCCGGGTTGAGGGCGGTGGGTAAAGGGTTTATAACCTCATGCAATCGGTCCAGAACCCTTTGCCTTACCGCCGCTCGATCTTCATGAATACTGACAACGATCCGGGCGTTGACCACTACCGTTTTATACTTCGCCCAATTAACGGTACAGGTTGTACCAATGGGACGCCGATCATCCAGGGTCCTCTGGATTTGAGCGCGGACGGCTTCAGTCTCCTGTTCTCGGAGTTGCACGGCCCTGATTCGCTTACCAGCGGCTATCTGATCCGGCAAATTGGGCACGATCAGAACTTCAACGGTGCCCGGGTTAGCGTGCATCCACAATTCCGCCCTGGTATACGCTTTGGCCCGTTCCGCCATCTGGGACCCCAGGGCGACCAGTTCGAAGTCCCTGGCCGTCACCGCGCGATTCAAGGAGTGCAGTTCCTGAGGCCCCCGCACCAGGGCGTTTGCCAAAGTTTCGGCGGCCCGTCCCCCCGACGCCGCTTCCGGGTTAGTGACCTCGATACCCGGAATTGGGTCTCTCAGCACGGTTAACGTGTTGTCGGCCACGTTGCCGTTTGCCCCGCCGCCTCTGCGGTACCAGATCCTGATTTCGCGGTCGCGGGCCGGAATCTCCCCAAGAACCGCGCTCACCATCGCTGAGTCGCCTCCCGGTTCGACCACCTGCACCGCCGGCCCGAAGTTGATGACTCCTTGCATCCGGTCCGCTACATAGACCTGCCGGTCCGGGCCGGGATCAGCGAAGTTTTCCACTTCCCGCCACAGCCGATACGCCTTGCCCTGGTACTCGAGCATGGGAGCGTCATCTCCCACTTCGACCCGGGTGGCCTCAACGCCTACCACCAGATCCAAGTGGTCTGCTATCGGAGCAATAATGGGGGGCTGTTGAATCCGGACCGAAAGGCCAGGATTCCCGGAACCTCTTCCGACAAGCTCCCCATCCACGACGAAACAATGGTGCGCCAGCACCTCAACCTCAGTTCCATGGGGGGGTATGGTTGCGGCCCGGGCGGTAGCGAATACCGGAAGTTCCTCTCCCCCGGCGCTGCGACTAACTGTCACCCGAGCACCCCTGGGAATCTCTACAGCCTGATTGGTCGACCCACTACGGCTGAATTTGAGCATGACGCTGGCCGCCGACGCCGGACGAAGGCGAACTCCAATCAGTCTCAGAAACTCGATGTAGGCTTTTTCCGGCACACGATTTAACCGGTAAATCATCACCTCCGTCAGGTGTGCGAAGAGCTCCAGCAGTACCATGCCGGGATCGCTGGGTGACCGGTCGGTCCATTCTGGACAGGCCTGCTGGATTCGACTCCTGGCATCTTGCAAGAGCTGTTCAAAATTGCGGTCATCCAGATTAGGAGATTCCAGCGACATCGGGCTCACTCTCCCACCAGATTCAACGAGAAATTCAATTGATGGTCGGTTACAGTGGCCCGAATTCTATATTCCAGCAAGATGTCCATAACCTCCGTTCGTTCCGGATTTCTGGAGGCATCCAGGCTGATGATCTCGACCCTTGGCTCCCATTTCTCGATGGCGCTCCGGATGTAATGAATCGCCATCCCAGCAGTCGTATCATCATTTGGAGAGAACACCAGCCAATGGAGATTACAACCGTAATCAGGTCGCATCACCCGTTCGCCAGGTATGGTGGAGATCAACAGAAGAAGGGCTTGCCTTACGGCCCGGGATCCCTCGAGCATCGAAATACCCCGCGTCAGGGACAGCTGAACCCCGGCTTCTCCTTCTGGAGCGTCGAGGTCGGGAATCAAATACCTCCATCCTTTATCTCTAGCGGAAGTCATGGCGCCTCGGAAACAAACCGCTGTCCCGGCTGTTTTACCTGGTACTCAACGGTGCCCGGGGGAGTTCCGTCGGTCAGGCCGATAACCGTGTCCAGGCAGACCGGGTGGCCATCGATTCTGATCCAATCCGAATATCCTTTCTGGACCACCAGCGTCAGCATACAGGGCTTGATCGTTGCACCAACGTTGGGACATCCAGTGATCATCCTGCCCTCCGGACTATTGGCAACCAGGACACGGCGGCCTTCTACCGTAACCAGGCCCTGCGTCGGGTTGTTGATCACCACACCCAGCTCATGTTTGCATACCAGCATCGCGTCTTCAGTGAGTATCTGCATCTAGGCCCTTCGAAAGTCGATGGAATTTCCTCGGATAACTACCGATTTCCCGGGTGCATCGATGTCCAGATCAACTGCCGAATGCAGTGTCACTTTCCCTGGTGCCAGTTCAAAATAACTGCCATTGCGGTCCTCTATCCGGATTGAACTGCGGGCATCGTCAAAAATCAGACGCTGCCCGCCCGGGGTGGACCAAGAGTAACGCCGGACGGCGTTGCCCTCCACCCCGCTATCTGGCGATCCCTGCATGCCGAAAAGACCGCCGAGGACTATCCCCCAGGCCGGGTCCCCGCGGGGGAACAGTACCAACACTTGGTCTCCCACATCAGGAAGCACCACCAGTCCTTTACCGCTTCCGGCCCCGGCGCTCAATACCTGCAGCCATTCGGTCTCAACGTCCTGATAAGTCTGGAGCGAAACTTTGATCCGTCCCAGACCCTGGGGGTCGTCTACTCTGGTGACAATCCCGGGCGCGACATCAGTACCGTTCAAACGCCGATCAGGGACCGGCGGTGCCGAACCAATCTCTGAGATATACCCTTTTTGACCATCGATGGTATGGTTTACGGAGGTTAATACGAAACGCCCGGCAACCTGCTCGGCAACGCCAGAAATGTCCACCGGTGTGCCTGGACGCAAACTTGGATCACCTCCAGCAATTCCCCAAAAGGTCACCTCCCTCGCGGCGAAACTGTCCAATTCGCCCTGCGCCACTGCCTCAGCATGCCGATAATCCTCTAGAGTCTTTCCCACCAGCTCAAGCTCGCCAGTACCACCAACCTGACCAGGCGGCACCTCCGCTGCGACGGACCGCCCGACCCGTGAATTTGATGCGCGGCCCTGGTAAACCCCCGTATCCAATGGGTTCCATCCCAATGCGGTCACTTTTCTGCGAGAGGACTCTCCGTTGACTTCAAGCTTAGCCTCCAGGAGTTGCTCGCCAAGTTCAAGAGGGATCGGGTTCCCGACCCCAGCGAGGGTCATCACATGCAGGACCCCGTCACGCAAGGTCATGTAGAGTCCACACTGCTCCATGGCCTCCGCGAGAAACTGCAGATCAGACCCCTGGTGTTGGATCAGCCTTTGCCACAGAGGCCCAGTCTCGGCAGCGCTGACCGCGATACCCAGGTCCGCAGTCAGGTCTTGGGCCAGATCTTCCAGGGTCACCTGAACATGGGCCCGGACCGACTGGCGCTTTCTCAAGCGATGCAGCAGGTCATAACCTCTGATCCGAAGCATGCGACCATTCTTGGGATCATAGTGGAGTTCGGCGGCGGTAACTTCACCAACGAATAAAGGCTGGTCAAATCCGGCCACCGTTACCCTCAATGTACTCCCTGGGTTTAACGCCGCCGGCAAGGACAGCGGACCCGGAGGATCATGAAAGGTCAACTCACAGAGGGCAGGACAGGATAACCTCTGCAAGATTCTAACGTCGCCCAGAGCAACTATTTCTTCAGGGCGAAGCAGGGTACCGTTAGCCGTGATTATCACGCCGGGAATCCCGGAAGTCTCGACCATTGCTATCTCCGAGACATACCGGCCCCCGGGATTCGCAGCAACAGCCCCGGAGACATTCCGAAGGGATTATCGACATTGTTAAATGCGGCGATGTAGCGCCAGCGTGCGGGAGATCCCAGATAGCGAAACGAGAGTCCATCAAGACGTTCACCAGGACCTCCGCCATCCCCATCACCCGCACCACCGATTAGGGCATGGGTCTGATAGCTCCCTTCAGCCCTGGTACCGGGATTCCCGCGTATTTCTTCCGAGCGCATTCCTTCCCAGCGCATTTCTTCCAATGGAAACGATCCGGAAATCGCGGTATTTTCAGCATTGTGGTTGGTACTGAGCTCACTGCCCCGCAGGAAACGAAGGGTCAGCCAGGAACGGCGAGGGCTACCCGACGAGTTGAACTGTTCCAGCCTCTCCGCCACAGCAACGACGTACCCCATCAAGTTCCACGCCTTCCCCCAGATGAACCGAACCATCGGGGGCCGCCAGTAGGCTTGGCGCCGGTTCCCGTTTTCCGCCAGGTTCCACAATGGCCTGGTCAAATCTCTGACGTCATCGGTGGAGATCGACGAGCCTGCCAGAGAAACATCAAAAAGCAACTTCAATTCCAGCTCGGTAGTCCCCCCACCCGTGAACAGGAGCGGATCATCGCTCAGTCCGGCACCGGTCAGATTTCCAGTCGCCGAACGCTTTGGGTGCACGCCCGCCGTTCGGCGCATCACCAGGTTATTGGGGTTCAGCAGACAACTGATTCTCTCATTGGTCTCTTCGATCAAAAAGGCGACTCGTTCCACAAAATGCCTCGTTGCTCTAATTCTAAGCGTCGAATATGCATCCTGGCCCGGTGTTCGGATTCGGCATCGCTATCCGGGGACATCATAGGGCCGATGCTGGGCAGAGCTGGCCAAAGGTCTGCTCCATCGGACGATGTAGCGATTGCCTCATTCGGCGAATAATTTCCTTGAGCTTCCGGTTTTCCCGGTGAGGCCGCCGTTTCCGGTTCGAGCCTTACTCCTGATACCACTGGTTCGGGTAGATCCGGCCAGGCCACATCGACCAGTTCCCGGCTTTCCTTGAAAGTATTATTTTGGAAAGTATTATTTTGGGGACGGCCACCACCCGCCGAAGGGGATTGGTATAGCCTCGAGCCAGTATCCACAAGTCCGGCAACAGGCACGGCAACTATGCCAGTCGGTCGTTCCAGGCTGGACCGAGCTCTACTTTTAGCTTCTGGGGCTGACCTGGCGTCACCCCTTGCCCAATCACCCCAGGGGAGAGGTCGGTTTTCCGGGTGGTCAATACTCCCCAGGGCCTCATCCGGTGACCAGCTGGGGAGGTTGTCCCCGACCGGTCGCCTCCCAGTTGTGCTTTCCGAAAGTTTACTTCGCTCCCGGTGGTCCGGCGGCCGTTGAGGGGAAAGCCGGTTGTGTGTCGGCCACAATTTAACATGCTTCTCGTTAACATGCTTCCCGGAAGGCTGATTACTGCCAGTACCAGTGGCCGGTCCGGTGAGCGCTGGTTCCGCAAATGCCTTTTGAAGTCGGAAGACCTGATTGGATAATCTCGTTGAACCTGGTGGCGCGGCCGGTATCGAGAACCCAGGTCCAGTCCTTCGCGTGTACTTTGTTTCAGGGATTTCTTCGATTGTAGTCCTGCCCTCAGTAGTCCTGCCCTCAGTAGTCCTGCCCTCGGTGCGGCCTGCGTCTGGACTTTCAGGTGGATGAATATCCAGTTTATCTGGCTGCAAGATCCGACTCTCGGCGTATCGCAACCAGTGTTCTGGAGGGTTTTCACTACGCATTCTGCTTAGCCAATGGTGTAGCGGCTCCTCAACCTGGTCTAATTTTCCCTCGGCGCTCCGGACACTGATCGTATCGCCCAGCCGGGCGAAATTGGACCGGTCCGGGGAGGACGCATTCAGAGAAACCCCTTGTTGAGGGTTACTTCGGTTCTGCAGTCGGTCCGAAAGGCTATCTACAAACTCGACCGTCCATTGCAGCTTGCCCACCAGATAAACCAGCACGCTCCGCATAGCAATCAACGCGATGAACCCTAGCCGTCGAAACATTTAATTTGCCCTTGGCCGGTAGGCCGACAATCAGGCTCGATCCAGGGTTTCAAACGATAATGTCAGGCTCTCTATTGCAACTTCGTGACCGATCGCGTCTAGAGGAGCCCCTCGCCATTCGCAGGGCCAGGCGCCGTTGAGGTTCCAGCGCATTACCTCGCTGGAACCCTGGCTATCGAGCATCAGGATCGAGACGTTCCGACGTTCCACATCGCCCCGGATTATCTTCATAAACCAGTCCCAGAGCTGGGTGGAATTGGTGAGTCCGTAGCGGAGGGTAACCTCAGCGTAGTCTACCCGACCGGGGATGGAGTGGACCACCTGGTCATTGCCTCCTTCGCGGTATTTTATCGGGGTAACCCTCATGCCCAGGCCAGTGCATTCAGTAAAATGTCCCTCAGTAACGTCTCGGATGTCTAGCTTGAAATTGTAGGCGCGATATGGGTCTACTGGTTGCACCATTATGCGGCTCCTCGCACTTCTATCTCTGTCCCGGAATCCCATTGACTGATTCGAAAGACGACAAACTCAGCCGGCTTGACCGGCGCAAGTCCAACGATCGTAACTACCATACCCCGGTTGATTACGTCTGGAGGATTGGTTTCTGCATCGCATTTAACAAAAAACGCTTCCTCCGGGGTTCGCCCCATCAGCGCCCCGTTTCGCCACAGGCCAATCAGGAAGGCTGAAATATCCCGTATTATCGACTTCCACAAGGTGTAGTCGTTGGGTTCGAAGACGATCCAACGGGTGCCGCCGGCGATCGATTCCTTGACCATATTGAACAAGCGCCGTACGCTCAGGTACCTCCATTCGCTGGAACTGCCTGCCAGGGTGCGCGCCCCCCAGACCCGAATGCCTTCGGTCGGAAAGGCGCGTATACAATTCACGCCGGCCTGATTGAGCTCACCCAACTCCGCGCGGGTCAGCAGATGAGTTACGCCCAGGGCACCCCGGATGATCTCATTCGCCGGAGCTTTATGCACGCCCCTGGTACCGTCGTTACGGGCCCAAATTCCGGCCATATAGCCCGAGGGCGGCATAACGACCAGATTGTTGGGAGCCAGCGGGTCCCGTCCCATAATCCAGGGGAAGTAATATGCACCGTAGCCCCCATCAGATTGACGACCCCGCAATCCTCTTCCCTCAATGCCGGTAGCCGATGCGCCGGGGATGCTGTCGGCGTCGTCAGGAGGCGTGTCGGAGCCAGTCCCCGCTGATGAACCGGCCGCCGCGTCACCTTCTCCCCTGCTCGGTGTAACCCGTCTCCTGGAAGGTG
>DASTLM010000247.1:0-6480 GCA_035714945.1 Dehalococcoidia bacterium
GTTATCGACGGACGTGTACCAATCGATCTCGATGCGAGGATCAATATCTCGTGGGCGGATTTCCACTTCGGCCGTATCAGAGTCAAGCGACAGCTCGACCAGCCGTCCTACCAACGGATATCTCACGATGACGCCATTTGAGTTCCAAATACCGATACCCACGCCCCAGACGAGTTCGAGTTGCTCTTCCCCAATACTGCCCTCGAGTTGCTGCTACAGGCTGAGATCAAACTTGATCCATCCAACGTCTCGCGTAGCCGCGGTTCGTCAGTTGGCGAGTGCGTCATTTGGATCCACGGCCGCAATATTGCACTGGCGATATCGGGTGGGCTCGATTCGTGTAGCCGCTTAACGGCAAGCCAAATCTCATCCTCTCCTTCGGGGCCGCCGATGTTGACTTGGATTCCCGGCAGCCCTTGGAGTTCGTGCTCGTAGAGATCGAAAATTCCGTGTGCAGAGAGGTTAGCGGTTGACTTGCTGCGCAACCGAGCTGACTGCTGAGCGAAGTCAATGAGAGAGAGAAGCCGATCCTTATCGAGTCTTAAGGGGCTTCCGCTGTCAGTGGGTGAACTTTTCATGCCTTGGCGACTCTGCTTGCTGCCAGTATCACGAGCGAGCAGCCCCTTCCATTGTTTAGATTGAATCCCCTGTTTAGATTGAATCCCCGAACACTCCGAATCCAGATATTAAGGAGGCCAGAAGGATACTCCGACGTTTGGAGTTCATCCATACGCCCAAGCACGGCAGCTGGCTCAATATGGCGGAGATTGAGTTCAGTGTGTTCAGCGGGCATTGCCTGGACCGGCGCATTGGAGATGAAGAAACACTGAAAAAAGAGATTGCCGCCCTGGAAGCCGAGCGCAACCAGGCCAAAGCTACCACTGCCTGGAGGTTCACCACCCAAGACGCCAGGGTCAAGCTTCAGCATGTCTATCCGCCAATTTCAAAATGATGTGGTACTAGCTCGGACGCTCTTCGTCGGTTTTGCTGGACTTGACCGTCATATATGCCCGCAGTACCGCGTTGATACGGGTCTGGTAGCCTCTACCTTGCTTTCTGAACCAGTCCACGACATCCTTGTCAATCCGAAGTGTAACGGGTTCTTTGGGTTCCGGCATTACCAGTTCCGCGTCCTTCCAGAACTCGGCATCGGTAGGCTGGGCGTCCGGGTCCGAGCGGGCAGCCTCGTCGATTACCTCTTCGGTCATCGATTCAAGTCTTTTCCAGTCTGTCCGGTCGTCCCGCACATCACCCAGGGTACGCCTCGTGATACGCTCTTCGCTCATCTCGTCTTGCCCTCCTGGCTGATATTATCCGGCGGACTTCGCCGCGCATGGTATAGACGATATATAGCTCGATATTGTCGGCCATGCCGATCGCTGCAATTCTCGTTTCGCCGTAATCCCGTCTATCATCCACAGCCTGCAGGACCGGCCCTCTGAAAATCTCTTTTGCTTCATCAAGCGTGATTCCGTGCTTGGCGAGGTTTGCCTCGTTCTTGTTTTCGTCCCACTCAAATTCTTCCATAAGCATGTACGCATTGTATTGACAATGCAAGGGGTATCTCTCAGCGGATTTTCGGTCGCAGGAGCTACAGGGGACTGACGCAAGTGGAATGCGACGATTTGCCGCTAATGGTCCTCATTGTCTGGTGGCCGCTTGTCGGCCCGTTCAACGTCTGTATGAGGCAGGTTTGTTTCGGGGGCAATGAGCGACGATTCCAACAGCTTCGCCCCGCCTTCTGGTACTTGAGAGGTTCGGCTGAAGGTGGTCCTATCTTGATTTCGTTGCTATTGCTGGTTAACGTTAATTGAGGCGGATTATTCCTAAGCTTACTTCTGCACCCATTATACAAGCCTCAAGCATGTTGATGAAAAACCTTCTCGACCATCCCCCTGCCCCTTCCTGGCCAGGAAGGGGTGGAAATTGCATGTGGGGACACCCCCAGACCCCGGCCATTTCGGTACCAGCCAACCCACCGTTGCACCGTGCGGTAATGGACTCCCACTACTTCAGCCACCTGTTCCATACCCCAACCAGTTCGCAGCAACCACAGGGCCTGCAGGCGGCTGCGCACCTCACCTTCCCCTTGTTTCCGGTACCATTCCCGTAGGGACTCTGGGGTATGTTGTTCAAATGCGCCCGCTGGACCGTAACGCTTGATTCAGGTGGGAAGGTTGATTGCATCCACCTCTTGAGCCCCCGAAACTCCGAATAAGCTTGCAGCACCGCCTTTTTCAGGCTAATGCAGGAGCATGGACATATCGATTAACAGCCAGAATCAGGAATGGATCAGGAGCAAGGTCGAGTCCGGTGAGTTCAATTCAGCGGATGACCTGATTGCCAGGCACGGGAGCTGCTTGACGAATATCACGAGGACTTGCGCGCCAGCGTGCAGGAAGGCCTCGACCAGCTTGAGCGTGGTGAATACGCCGAGTACACGGACGAAACGCTCCATGAGCTATTTGATGATGTCAGCACGCGTGGCAGGGAGTGGTTGAAATCACGTAACATCTCCCCTTCCTGATGGCCCGCTATGTTGTTACGGGCCTGGCACGGGAAGACCTTGATACTAGCTGGCGCTATACCGCTGAGCATTGGAGTCTTGACCAGGCCGAGGGTCTAAATCAATAATTTCACCAGCGGTTCCGGTCCCTGGCAGAGCAGCCCAGGAGCGGTCAGACCCGTCCTGATCTTGCCCCACAGATTCGCAGCGTTCCCGCCCAGAGCTTTGTGATACTCTACCGCCCCATTGATGACGGCGTTTGAGATTGTCCGGGTTGCCCATGGCAGTCGCCGCCTGGAAGACCTCGTGGGGTAGTAGCATGCCATCCCCATGTCCCCTGCACTGCCGATGACCTGGCGCTTATGAAGCGCCCGCTCTTGCCGCTGTTTCGGCCACGGCAGACTGATTCGGCAATGCTGTGACGACTCCGCCAGCTAAACAGGCGGCTTCTACCGTCTGCCCCAACAGCGGCTTCTCAGGAAACGCATGATGCAATCATCTACGTTAACTCCTGAAGGCCCGGTCCGGGCCATGAGGTTTTCACCCTCTTGCCGAAGAGCGTCTGCTCAACATTCGGCGGGCGGCACCTCGTTTATGCCAGATCCGTAGGCATTGCCTGCAAGGTTTTACGCCGGGCAGGACTCGGCCCAGCAACCAGGCGAACCTGTTCGAGAGTTAAGGTGCAACCAGAGTATATGCAGACTGGTTGTTACTCAGCAACCATCTACTGTCAGGAGGTGGGCGGCGATTCCCCTGGCGGCTAAAGCGGGCAGTCCCCTCGCCGCATAACTATGGGAAATGAGAAAGATTTTGAGGCTGCTGAGCAGCAGGAGACCCATGAACCTTGAACTTCTGTACCTTGACGGATGTAGCTCCTGGCACCAGACCCTGGAGAACTTGAGACAAGCGTTACGTTGGGAAGGCGAGCCCCTCAAAGTTTCCCTGGTGCGAGTGGTCGGGGCGCGGCACGCCAGGACCCTGGGAATGCACTGTTGTCCAACCATCCGGCTGGACCAGCAGGAACTTTTTCCGCAAGACGCCGAAACCGCCGGACTGGTTTGTAGGCTGTTCCGCACTTTAGAGGGGCTTAGCGGATCCCCAACGGTGCAGATGATTCGCCAGCAACTACACGCCCTTGGGGTAAACAAGAATCCCAACGCTTTGGGGTCCGTCGCGGAGGCCAGCCCGGCCTTGTAGATGGTCCTGCTCCAAACAATTCTCCGAAGGGTGTCACCCGTTCTTCAGGGCTTCCCCTCGGCGCGCTACCAGCAGGCCGTAGCTGAGCACTCCATGATCAACTGCTCCCAGCAACGCCAACAAGACCCGTTTTGCCTCACGGAGCCCTCCCGGGTCCAGCGGGATTTTACCCAGTCCGGCGGCAGCCTCGGCCAGGAGCAGCCTGCCGCTGATTTCCCGCAAGAACCCAGCAGCCACTTCCGGCAACTCCTGGCACGACTCCACCTGAAAGCCGACAGCCTCCGCCAAATGCCGGTACCGTTCCAGCGCCAGGGCGCCGCCCAGACACCCGGCGTTGGCCAGTAGGCTGTCCAGATCCGGCGGCAGAGGTCCATTCAGAGTTACGTCGTTGAGTCCCAGGCGCCCACCCTCCACCAGAATAGAGTGACATCGTTGAAGGGCAGCCTCTTTATCGGGCAGGACGGAGAGAACACACTCGGCAAAGACGGCGTCAAAGCTGCCTTCCCGTACCGGCGACTGGCCCCCGTCGCCCCGCACAAACTCCACCAGACCGGCTACTCCCTGCTGGTGGGCCATTTCGCGCCCGGCGGCTACGCCGGAAGCCTCTGGCGTCACCCCAATCACCCGGCATCCAAAGGTCCGGGCCAGGTAGACCGCCGTTGCTCCCCGGCCGGAACCCAGGTCCAGCACTCGGGAATGGGGTCCCAGGTCCAGTACGCGGGCCATCTTCCTGGTGAGGGCCAGTCCTCCTGGATGCATGGAATCGCCCAGGAGCCAGCGGGCCAGGGGATGTCCGTAGACCTCGGCGCAGCAGGCCAGCAGGTCATGGTCAGGGAATGTCACTGCTCTGCTCCTGGCCGCATGGCAACTGGGGGTAAACCTTGCTGCGGCGGGCCCGGGCCTCTACCGCTTCCTTCATCTCCTCCAGATGGGCCCGCATCAGCCGCTCCAGTCGGGGTCGGGCATAGTACCGGGCAACCAGCCAGCCCAATAACCAGCCCCGTAGACCCACCCGGCTCTCGTAGCGCAACCGGGTGCAGTTGCCCTCGGATTGTAGAAGGAACCGGTCGTGCAGTAGAGTCAGTGGCCCTTCCACGCCCTCAAATTCCACCCGTTCCGGCTCCACCAGAGTTACCCGTTCCACTGTGCGGTAGACTTTCTGCCGTCCCGCCCAGCCCTCGGCTGGCGTATGGAATTCCACCAACCGCCGCCCGTCCTCGTCCTGGCCCAGGACCCGGGACCGGCTTCCCGCCAGGCCCTGGGAAGCCCCGAAGGCAGTAATCACCTGGAAGGCCAGCCGCCGGTCGGCGTGGAGGTGGACCTCCAGGGGCGGCAGTTGGACTGGAATTACCCGCATCGGCTTAGCTCCTGGTCAGCCGCGTCCGGGCCTGTTCTAATTGCAGGGACTGTCGGACCTCTTCCCGGTAGCCCACGTTATTGTAGGCGCAGAAGGGTATGGTGCGCCCGTCGGGCGTGAGCACCCCCACGCAGCACTTCATCACCTTCTTCAGGTCGAAGGTATAAGCATCCATAAAGTCCTTGACGCTGATGGCGAAGATGCGGCGGGCCAGGTCGGTAGAAGAGATGGCCAGGTCGATGTTGCAGGCGGCGCAGGTGAAGCGTTCCGCCAGGGCCTCCGTCCCGGGGACGGCGCTAGATGACCACAGCCCTTCCAGAGCGTGCTTCACCTCTTCCGACGGGTCTGGCCACGCTCGGTTGGTGATATAGTCCAGGTAGTCATCCACGTTAAGCACCCGAGGCAGCGGCGTCACCCGGCCATCTTCCACATAAGCGTAGGTGACGGACTGGCACCCGGGATGGCAGCAGGGGACGGGGACGAAGTCGCTCTTCACAAAGAGACCCTGGGTCTGTTCCTGAATGCGCTGGATGACCTCAGGGATGGTGACCCGGTCGGCGGGGTCAAAGGGAAGGTGTCGGCCGGTGTGGGTTACCGGCTGGAAGTTCACCCCCCGGACAGCGGGGTGTTCCAGGCCAAACTCCACCAGCTTTCCGACTTCGTGTTCGTTGACCCCCCGCTCCACTGCCGCTACCAGGATGGTGCTCAAGTCCAGTTCCGCCAGCCGCTCCAGGGCTGCCAGCTTCTCCGCCAGCAAAGGCTCCCCCCGAAGTTTCACGTAGGTCTCATCCTCCAGCCCATCAAACTGAAGGTAGATCATAGGGCGCAATTCACCAAGTTGGCGCGCCCAGGCAGGGTCCCGCGCGATGCGCCGCCCATTGGTATTGACCATGACGTGGCGGACGCCCTTCTCCCGGGCCAGGCGGATCATCTGGAACAGCTGCGGGTGGAGAGTCGGCTCGCCACCGCTAAACTGCACCACCTCCGGGTCCCCTTCGGCTCGGACGAAAGCGTCTAGCATGGCCTCCACCTGGTCCAGGCTCAGGTTGTAACCAGGCCCGGCGTCGGCAAAGCAGGTGGGACACGCCAGGTTACAGCGGGTGTTGACCTCGATGAGGGCCAGGCAGGTGTGCTGCTTGTGCTCCGGACACAGCCCGCAATCTTTGGGACACCCTTCCTTTATTTCGGTCGCGAACTCCAGGGGAATGGTTCCCGGCTTGTTGTACTTCAGGGAATTGACGTACCCCTCGGCGTCGGCGGATAACAGGGCTTCGAACCACCCGTGCTCGGGGCATCGCTTGCGCATGATGACCCGGTGGCCCTTCAGATGAATCTGGGCATCGATAACCTGCTTGCACTGGGGGCAGAGAC
The DNA here is from genome assembly GCA_035714945.1 of Dehalococcoidia bacterium. Lineage (GTDB taxonomy): Bacteria > Chloroflexota > Dehalococcoidia > Lucifugimonadales > UBA3495 > Casp-Chloro-G3. The sequence goes on from DASTLM010000247.1 coordinate 6,432, forward strand.
TGCGGGTCAGTTCATAAAACACCGAGTCAGCGGTGCGTTTCTGGGGTAT
>DASTLM010000248.1:0-2960 GCA_035714945.1 Dehalococcoidia bacterium
GTTATCCTGATGTACTTGCCGCTGTTCCATTGCTTTGGGCTATATGAAGGCGCCATCATGTCCCTGGTGTCCGGCGCCCGGGTGGTGCTGACCCAGCGGTTTGACGCCGGAGAGGTTCTGAAGTTGATCGAGGGGGAACGCGCTACGGTGCTCAGTGGCTTCGACACTCATTTTTTTGACCTGACCAGTCACCCCGACTGTGCTACCACCGACCTGACCAGTCTGCGCACTGCCCTCTTCGCTGCGGGCATGGCCAGTTCCGAACCAGCGGCCAGGCGGACCCAACAAGCCCTCTGCCCGACCATTACCGCCTGGGGCATGACCGAGGTGGGAGTTGGCGCTACGCGGTCGTTCCTGGATTCGCCGGAGGACGACCGTTGCCTGGCCTCGGGACATCCGCTGCCGGGCTACGAGTTCAAGGTCGTCGACCCGGAAACCGGAGCAACTCAACCGCCGGACACTCTGGGGGAGTTGTGCGTGCGGGGCTACGCCCTGATGCAGGGTTACTATAAGAAGCCGGAGGATACCGCCCAGGCCATCGATGCGGAGGGCTGGTTCCACACTGGGGATGTCGCCACCCTCCGGGACGATGAATGCGTGCGTTTCATCGGTCGGTACCGGGACATGCTCAAGGTGGGCGGCGAGAACGTTGACCCGGTGGAGGTGGAGGCCTTTCTGCTGGGCCATCCGGCGGTGAACAAGGTGCAGGTAATCGGCGTGGCCGACCGCCGGTTGAGCGAAGTTGCCTGCGCCTGCATCGTGCTGGAAAACGGCGCTGAACTGACCCTGGAAGAGGTGGACGCCTATTGCCGGGGCAGGTTGGCCAGCTTCAAAATTCCCCGGCATTTGTTACTGATGGAAGGCTATCCGATGACTTCCAGCGGCAAGGTCCAGAAATACCTGCTTCGGGAAATGGCCCAGGCCGAGTTACAGTTGCCGATTGGCTAGCAACCCAGGTCCCCATCGGCCGGCTTTGCGGCAACCGACACCCTGGACCGCCCCTTGATTCACCAATTTGACCCATATTAGGGACCGTTGTGCCTCTACAAATTTGACCGGATTGCGATACAGTCGATATTGTAGACCCGGTTTCGCATTAATGGGTTTACTCTCTACTCCTTCACCTTCGTAAATTGTTACGATATTCAGGGATGGACATTAGCACTGTGATGAACGAATTGAAACATTCTACCAACGGTACTTCGACGCAAGACGCCACCGGCCCGGCACCCGTCGCGTATTTTTCCATGGAGGTTGGCCTGGACGCGGCCGTGCCGACCTACGGTGGCGGACTGGGGATTCTGGCGGGGGACACGCTGCGAGGGGCCGCCGATCTGGGCCTTCCGATGGTGGGTGTAACCCTGCTGTACCGCCAGGGCTACTTGAAACAGATCCTGGACGAGAACGGCAACCAGTCCGAGTCAGCCGAGACCTGGTATCCCGAAGAACACCTGGAAGCTCTTCCCCAGCGAGTTGGGCTCACCATCGAAGGCCGGCGGGTGATGGTGCGGGCCTGGCGGTATCTGATTCATGGCGCTGCCGGTCACACCGTTCCCGTCTTTTTCCTGGACACCGACTTGCACGAAAACAACCCCGAGGACCGGGCCCTGACCGGTGGCCTCTACGGCGGTGACTTGAAGTACCGGCTGCGTCAGGAAGCGGTGCTAGGTCTGGGCGGCATCGGCATGCTGCGAGTTTTGGGATACCGCAACCTGAAGAAGTACCACATGAACGAAGGCCACTCCGCGCTGCTTTCGTTGACCTTGCTGCAAGAATGGTGCTGTGAGCGGGGCCTGTTCACCTTCAATGATGAAGGGGTTGAAGCGGTACGCCGTCTATGTGTCTTCACCACTCATACTCCGGTGGCCGCCGGGCACGATGCATTCCCGATGGAGCTGGTGCGGAGAGTTCTGGGCGACCTGCGGACCTCGATGTTAAGCAATACCCGGGGCTGCCGGGACGGCTACTTGAGTATGAGCCACCTGGCGTTAGACCTCTCTGGAAGGGTCAACGGTGTGTCGCGGAGACACGGCGAAGTATCCCGTTTCTTGTATCCGGAATACTCGGTTACTTCGATAACCAACGGGGTCCATGCCGGGTCCTGGGTTTCGGATTCCTTTGCCGCGCTGTATGATGCTCATGTCCCGGACTGGCGTCGTGATAGCTGCGCCCTGGAGCAGGCCTCGCAGATTCCGCTGGCAGAAATTCACCAGGCCCATCTGGCGTCAAAGTCCCAACTCCTGGAAGAGGTGGGGCAACGCACTGGACTGGCGCTGGACCCTAACGTGATGACCCTTGGCTTCGCCCGGCGGGCCGCCGCCTACAAACGGGCCGACCTGCTGTTTGCCGATATTGAGCGGCTAAAGCGAATAACCCGGGAGGTTGGCCCGATTCAGGTACTGTATGCCGGTAAAGCCCATCCCGCGGATACTCAAAGCAAAGACCTTATTCGCCGGGTGTTTTATGCCGCCGCAACGTTACGAGACAGTGTGCGAGTGATTTACCTGGCGAACCACGATATGGCGTTGGGCAAGCTCTTGTGCTCCGGTGTTGACCTGTGGCTCAATACCCCGCAGAAACCAATGGAAGCGTCGGGTACCAGCGGTATGAAAGCGGCGCTGAATGGCGTGCCCAGCTTCAGCATATTGGACGGCTGGTGGGTGGAGGGTCATCAAGAAGGCGTAACCGGTTGGTCTATCGGCAGCGCCGCTGCCCAGACCGGCGATTCGGTCGAAGAGGAAGCCGCGTCGCTGTACGAAAAGCTGGCGGATGTGCTCTTGCCCATGTTCTATGACAATCCGGAAGAGTTTCTGAAGGTCAGGCGTTCGGCCATCGCCATAAACGGCGCCTACTTCAATACCCATCGAATGGTCCGGGAGTACGATGACCAGGCCTATCGGGCCGTCCCAGGCTCTCCTGTAGTCGCTTGACCGGCTGGTTGGGCCCATTTGTCGTGGGGC
>DASTLM010000249.1:0-8388 GCA_035714945.1 Dehalococcoidia bacterium
CTCGACATGCTCCAACGACACATTGAAGGTGCCCGGGTCCAGGTCGGCCAGCACGATCTTGCAGCCGTTCCAATAGGCTGCGTTGGCGGTCGCCGCGATGGTGAAGCTGGGAATGATAACTTCACCGCCGACGATACCAGCGGCCTGCAGGGCCAGGGTCTGCCCCAGAGTACAGGAGGACACCGCCACCACATGATCGACTCCCAGGTAGGCCGCCATCTGCTCTTCCAGCCGCCGCACGTTCACGCCGTTGGTCACCTGATTGCTCAGGAGGACCTGCTTGATCTGCTCCATCAACTCCGGGGTGGTGTAGTCGGCGATGGAAGGCCGAACGATAGCTGCCACTTCCTCTAACAAAGGAGCTCCGCCCAAAATTGCCGGTCGATTATCCATAAGTCCTCTCTCTTAACAATAATCCTTGAGTCTTGAATCCTGGAGTTTTGGGCCGCCAGATTAGCAGGTTGATGAAAAACCCTTTTCGACCATCCCCATACCCCCTTCCTGACTAGGAGGGGGGTGGAAATTGTATCTGGGGGACACCCCCAGACCCCTGCCAGAGGGGCTTCGCCCCTCTGGACTCCCCTTTTTCAGCACCTTGCTAGACCTGCCATCCCTTCGGTGGTATCTCTGGCCGGTGGTATCTCTAGTCGGTGGTATCTACCGAAGCCAGGTATTCTCTGATCTCATCTTCGGAAAGTTCGCGTTCGACTCTGGCGGGATTGCCGTAGGCCACCATGCGCTGAGGAACGTTCCTGGTGACCACTGACCCGGCTCCCACCAGGGAGTAGGCCCCTACGATAATCGAGGGCAGGATGATGCAGGACAGTCCAACCCGCGCATAGTCCTCAACCGTCCCCCCGAACAGGTCTCGATTAACGTCTCTAATCGCGTGCTTGTTGTCCGAGAAGACCGTGTGCCCGCCAATGAAGACGCAACGGCCAATTCGGGCCGATTGGGATAGCTGGGCGTACTGACCGATGTGACCCATATGCCCGATGGAGCAATAACCATCGGTAGAGGCGTGGGTGCCGAACACGCAGTTGTTGCCGATGCTGGTGTGCTCCCGGATCATTATCCCCTGGCCGGTGATCAGCGAATGACCGATCTCTACGTGGGTGTAAATCACCGAATGAGATCGGATAACCGCCCCGGCGCCGATAATGGTGGTTGCCGGCCGGATGAGCAGGTCTTCTACCCGGCCAGCATTGGCGGAAACATCGCGGCCCATCAGGTCGGCCTTGGTGGGGTGGCCGAGAATGGTGTAGGCCTCCACCCAGCTTTCCTTGCCCAGCCGGACACCGGGATGGACTTTTACGAAATCCTCCAGCAGCGTTCCAGGCTCAATAACCGTCCTGCGTTCGGGTGTACCCTCCAGTACGCAGTACCGGCCTACTTGAACGCCCGCTCCGACCTCGACTTCGCCGGTGATAATGGCTCCTTCGCCGATGCGCGCCGTCGGAGCGATGATTGCGCCCGGGCCGATGATCCTAGAAGCGCGCAGTTTATACTCCGTAATCACGGGTTATTCCCTCCGGGCCGTTCTGCCCACTGCGGGCGATGAAGGCGACCCATACTGTCTTGAACAGGATTTTCAAGTTTAGCCAGAAAGATTCGTGGGAAACGTACCACAGGTCGAGCTGGATCCTTTCCTTCCAGGTCAGCAGGTTCCTGCCATTGACCTGCGCCCAGCCGGTGAGACCGGGCTTGACCAGCATGCGCCCTTTCTCCTCCTGATTGAACCTTTCGACCTGATCGACGCGAGCTGGACGCGGACCAACCAGGCTCATTTCGCCCCTGAGGATGTTGAACAACTGGGGAAACTCATCAACACTCCAGATGCGGAGTATTTTACCCACCCGGGTGATACGGGAATCGTTACGTGCCACCTCTAATCCCAACCCCATGTGCGCTGCCCCGTCTACCATGGTCCTGAATTTCACCATGCTGAAGGGTATGCCGGCTTTACCGGCCCGCCGCTGCTGGTAGAAAACCGGCCCCCGGGAATCCAGCTTGATTGCCAGGGCGATTAGCCCCAGAGGGATTGCCAGCACCATCAGCGCGAAGCAAGCAATCACAATGTCAACTGCCCGTTCCAATCCCGGGTGCAACTTGCGCTTGGGCAGTCCCTGGATTCGTTCGATCTGGTGATGCCGTTTGAGTAGGTGAATCTGTGAAAGCATTCTGATGAAGCCTCTAATTTATCTCGATCAATTTATCTCGATCAATTTATCTCGATTAACTTTCGGTATACCTGGACTTCCCGGTCCAAAACGTCCCGCTCGTCATACAGAGCCTCGGCTCGCTGGCGTCCCTCGCGGCCCATGCGCCGGGCCAGGCCAGGGTCGGACAGTATCTGGGCCATGGCCTGAGCCAGCGCCCGACTGTCCCGCAGCGGGATAATCAAGCCGGTCAGGTCGTGCACTACTTCCTCCCGGCAGCCTCGGATGTCGGTGGCGACCACTGGCTTACCCGAGGCCATCGCCTCAATAATGCTGCGGGGCATGCCTTCTCGGTGCGATGGCAAGGTGAACAGGTCAATGGCCTGCATGAAGTTGCCGATGTCTTCCTGGTACCCGGCGAAAATAATCCTCGAGGACAGTTTATTGCCTTCCAGTTTCCGCCGGATGACGTCCTTGGTGTGCAGGTCCCGGTCGCCGTTGATGGCGTCGCCGGCCAGGAGCAGGTAGGCATCGGGCACCGATTTTAGCGTCTGCTCGAAGGCGTCCACCAATTCCAGTGCCCCTTTTTCAGCGATGATTGGCCCCATGAACCCGGCCACCGGCGCCGACCCCGGTATGCCGAAAAACTCCTTGGCTTGGGCCGAAGCTGGCCCCGGCTGAAACTGGCTGATGTCCACGCCGTTGCCGATCCAGACCACCCGCTCCTTGGGACTGATGCCCTCGCTTACGGCAGAAGCCGCGTCTTCCTGGCTTTGGGTCATCAGGGTGTGGGTTAACTTACCCAGCAACCGCTCTGCCCAGACGCAGGCCTGGCGGTTGCGCCACCGCATATTCTCGTGATGGTAGAAACCATGGGCCGTGTACAGGATTATTGGAACGCCGGCCATCCTGGCGGCAACGCGGCCGATGGCTGCCGCCACCGGAGTGTGAACGTGCACCACGTCGAAACGCTCCCGCCGGAGCAACCGGTACAGGTCCCATACACTCCTGGCGTTGGACCTGGGGCTGAACCGGCGGTCCACCTCAACCCCCCGCAGGGCGTAGCCTCGCTCAATCAAGCCTGGTGTATACCTGCCGGGGGTACAGGCGCTGACCACTTCGAAGCCTTCCTCGGTCAGGCGGTCAATCAGCGGTAACAACAGCTTTTGTACTGTTACGTCGCGGGCGCAGAATTGTAGAGCACGAACCACTTGATCTAGTCTCGCCCCATCGCATATTCGCCATCTGGACGCATGCTAGAGGACCTCAACGTTGGGGTGCCCCTTACGGACGTCCCGGGTCGCGTTGCGGGTATCGAAAATGAGGCTGCTGTCCCGGACCATCGCCTGGTAATCAAAGCTGGTGTGGTCGGTGACGATCACGACACAGTCCTGTTCCTGAAGTGTGGCGGTGTCCACCTCCCGGGACTGCCAGGTCCGTCCGATGTATTCAAAGGTCGGAATGAATGGATCGTGATAGACAATCTCGGCGCCCTTCTTGCTGAAGGCATCGATGATGCCCAGCGCCGGGGATTCTCTCATGTCGGCGACATTGCGCTTGTAGGCCACTCCCATCAGCAGAATCCTGGCCCCTCGCAGGCACTTGCTCCGGTCGTTCAGCAGGTCGCTGACTCGCTGCACGACGTAGCCGGGCATGCGGTCGTTGATGAGCCCGGCGTGGTCAATGAACCCGGTTTCCAGACCATTGGCCTTGGCCGTCCAGGACAGATAGAAGGGGTCAACCGGAATGCAGTGTCCCCCCCAGCCCGGTCCGGGATAGAAGGGCATAAACCCAAAGGGCTTGGTCGCTGCGGCGTCAATCACCTGCCAGAAGTCGATACCCATCCCGTGGGACATCGTGGCCAGCTCATTGACCAGGCCAATATTTACCGCCCGGAACGTGTTTTCCAACAGTTTTGCCATCTCCGCTTCCTTCGCTGAAGACAAAGGTAGCACCGTGGAGAATACGTTCCGGTAAAATTCCACCGCTCGGTCGGTGGACGCCTGGTTAATGCCGCCCACCAGCTTGGTGATATCCTGTATCCGGTATTTGCCGTTGCCCGGGTCCACCCGTTCCGGGGAGAACGCCAGATGAAAGTCATGCCCGGCCTTGAGGTTACTCCGGGACTCCAGAATCGGCCCAACCAGGTCGTTGGTGGCCCCCGGGTAGACCGTGCTCTCCAGAATCACTGTCTGGTCTTTCTGGAGAATTTCACCAATGCGCTCGGCTACGCTGACCACGAAAGAAACATCCGGCTCTCTAGTCTTGCGCAGCGGAGTGGGAACGCAGATGCTCATGGCTTCGACTGCCCGCAAGGCGCCGTAATCGGCAGTCGGCAGGAACAAGCCTTCATTGACCGCCGACGCCACGTCGGCATCGGAGATGTCCCCAATGTATGATTTCCCTTTTTTCAGTTGTCCAATTCTTTTCTCATCCAGGTCGACCCCCACCACATAGTAGCCAGCTCTGGTGAACTGAATCGCCAGGGGCAGACCAACGTAGCCCAGTCCAATAACGCCGAAACAACCCTGATTAACTATGCTGATACCTCCTCATGTTGGCCTTCGAGTAACTTGGCCAGACCACCCATGGTTGGGTTGTCTAGCAGCCCTCGGATACGCAACCGCGCAACATCTTTGAAAATATCCTCCAATCCCTGCAGCAACGCATCCGGGTCGCTGGCCAGATTAAAGGGATGGAACCATAAGTGAAAGATTGATCTCTCCCGCACCGCCCTGGCCAGCCCCGATTTTGATTTGCGGACCGCAATGCTCACGGGTACATTCCTGGCCCAGCCGTCCCGGTGGGGGTAAAAATAGCTGGCCGGCACATTCCACATTCCACCGGTCACTGGCCGAGGGGTAACCACCGGCGGGGCGATCGGCAGGAGGCTGTCGACCAGCCGGGCAACCTTCTGGAACCGTCCCGGGAACCTGGTAAACCAGGCCGGTGTTCCTCCTCGATAGGCGCTGAAGCCGTTTTCTTCCAGCACGTCCAGATGCCCCACGCTGTTCCGGGGAAAAACAAACGATTTGAGCGTTAAACCCCATTTTTCCGCTTGTTTCAAGCAAGCCCGGATCTCGGAAACAAAGCACTCCCGGCTGCACCCGGCATCGCCCACAATCATGTGGGAGAATCCGTGACAGCCGATTTCCTGGGGCACTCGGCAATTCTGAATCTGCTTTACAATGTCCGGGCCATACCAATTAGGGTCAGACTGAGTACGACCGCAGGGATCGGCAGCAAACCAATCTCCCTCGAACCAGTCATAGGACGGACGGGTAATCTCCGGGTGCTTTACCCCATCCTCGGTCTCACAGCTATCCAGAAACAGGTGTCCCACCACCGCCCAGGTAGCCTGAATTTCGTATTTCTCCTGCAAGTCCAGCAACCGGGAAATAACCGGCCTGGTCCGGTTATAGTGTTCCCAACGGTCCTGGAATGAACCGCTGTGCACACTGCCCCAGGCCAGTTCGGTATCAATGGAAAGCACAAAGCTTCCCTTTCGAGATTCAACCCTCATGCTGTTGGTAAACTCCATACCTCTGGTTCAGGTTAACCCAAAGGGGTCCTGATTACCGGGAAGAGGAATCATCGTAGCGTCAAGAGAAAGTTTATCTATGGTGAACCCGAAGAATGACCGAATTTCCCAGTTCGACCACGGACCTGCCAATAGTTGTAAAGTCTCTTCGCCGTTGGGACCGCCGCGATCAATAGCACCAGGGAGAGAAAATAGATCCCCAGCAGTTCCGGGCGGTCTAGCCAGGAGGGCAAAATCGGTCTCCGGCCCCCCTCATAAAAAAGTGACAACGGGTAGCTGAGGGTCACGAAGATATTGTGGTACAAGGCGCTACGGTCCATCCCTCTGGCGAAATCCGGAGCGTCTCGATACAATGCTGGAAAATTTGGCTCATATCTGGCGTAGATGCGGTCAAGGCGGGGGTCATCCACCGGCCTTCTGGTGGGTGAGTCCACCAGCATCAAATCTTGCCTCAGGTCCTGGAAGGTAGCCATCGCTCCATCAGGCAGCTGATAAATCTGGTTGAAGAAGGGATCAATAATTCTCCACTGGTCCTGGTAGTACACCTCGGCCAGGGTGTGGGACCGGCCATCGGACTGGATATGAAACTTGTGGGCCCGATATCCCTCCTGCCCGGCGAAGAAGATAAACACCCGCACGTAATTCCCGCACCAGCCGCCTTCCGACAGGGTGTTACCGAGGGGTTGCAGGAAGGACTGCACGTTGTTGATGTTACTGTCCAGCAGGCATGCCTGATGCGCCAGATCTCCCAATTCTGCTGGAGTCAACTGTCTTACCCGCCCTTCCTGCTGGGAAAGCTCCCCAAAGGCTTGGGCCACCAGACTGTTCTGGGTGACGTAAATCAGGAGCAGGGCTCCGATGCCCGTCAGGCAGACCAGAACGACCAGTATCTGGAGACCCAGCAGCACCCTCTGACTTGCGGTTCCGGTAGTTAGAATTCGTGGCATTTGCCAGTATGAAGACTCAACGCCCACAGCTACTCCCGCTTATTGGTCGCCGGAGAAACTAACTGCATTCGCTCGGCCAACATCCGTTCCTGCCTGACTCTGGTGGCGACCGCCGCCCTCTTCTGTACCAATTTCTCCTTTACCTGGGAAAGGGGGTAGGCCAGCAGCATGAAAAACAGGGGGAGGAACTGAAGCCGCTGACGACCTACGATGCTGAAATTACCAAAGGAGGTAAACGCCAGGATGCACACCAGGGAATACACAAAAATGAACATCAGATACGGGTTGGACCAAGCTGCCCGAAGCGCCGCCAGGATGTTCCGAAAACGCCACATCGTCAGGCACAACAGGACGAATCCTTCCAGGGCCAGGACCAATGCCGCGCCCCGGTGGGCCTCCCAGGGAAATGGCCGATACAGTATCGTGACGATGGCCATTGGCACACCCAGGGGGTCGGTAATCGAAACCGGATCGAAGGCCGACCCACCGTCGCCGGCTCTCCGCTGGATATCCTGGTATGCTTCGATGCCTCCGCTCAAGTCTAACTGCTCCGCACCCACAAAGCTGCCCGCCTGACTGATAATGAACCAGCCCACCAGGGGTACCGCCGCAACGATGAAAATCTTGACAATTGGGGTAAATGCACCCATCCGGTGTCGCTGAAACACCAGGGCTACACCCATACTTATGGCCAGGAACGCCGCGACATGAGGCCGAATCATGTACGTCCCATAGAGGCCGGAAGCAACCATAAATATCGAGATAATCCTGTGGTATATGGGGACCGCTTCCCCTGGGCGCAGCCACTGGGCGAATCCATATGCCGATAGTCCAATTAAAAAGGCCAACGAAGCATCTTTTCCGATGCTGCTGGGCCAGTAAAGCCAGGAAGGATAGAAAAAGATCATGGCCAGATACAGACTCCCGGTGCTGTTGGGGAAGGTCAATCTGAAGGCCTTGTAATAGAAGCAACTGCCGAGGAAGGCCAGAAAGGCGAAGAAGAAGAATCCGCCGTATAGTGTGGGTCCAATAAACGCATACACCAGGCCAGTTATGGCCTCAACGAAGTGGGTGCCTCGAATAAAGAAAGGCACAAAGGCATTGAAGTCCCATTGCCAGAACCTTTCGGCCAGTAATCGGCCGGTCTGGTCGTACCGGCCGGCATCGATCCTTCCTTCCTTGACTTCCAGGGCCCAGACCATTCTGAAAGTGGAAGCACCCATCTTGAGCAGGAAAGCAAGAAAAAACAGGTACAGGAAATACCTGCCTTCACCTGACGCCATCCGGGGTCCCACCACAAAAATGACCAGAATGATCAAGAATAGCAGTACCAGCGTGACTCCCCTGACGTTGTAGTCCGTGGCACTCATGACCAGGCCTAGCATGAGAGCCAGGGCAACCACGGATACTATGAATAAAACTTGCCGGTAGCCTGCGATTGCCATGAATTCCTCGTGGGCGAACCCTAAAATAACTCCAGGTCACCCAGCGTCAGGCTCCAGTTATTGAAGCGAAGGGGGTCCCTGGGCAAGTTGCTGCCCAGGGGACGAACGGCGAAGTCGATTCCTCGTCTGGCGATGACTCGAAACCCCCAGTCTTTCAGAAGCCGGTGGGGCGCCGACCCGTCGGGGAAATGCGCGATCAGGTAATCGGCATTTACCGCAGCACGCAAATGGCTTAATAGTTCTCGACCCACGCCCTGGCCCGTCGGGCCCAGCAACAGTTCGCACAACACTACTTC
>DASTLM010000250.1:0-18746 GCA_035714945.1 Dehalococcoidia bacterium
CGGTGCCCACCCGGTTATCTGCCGATGGGATGGTGGCGCTTAAGGGTACCTTGAAGGTGGTGCTGAATGTGCCCATTGAGTCGGGAAGGATGCTGGCTACTCGTTTGGGATTGTTGGAAGCTATGTAGTAGTTGATGGATACCAGCGGGGCCTGGTCGGTGCCGGTGCTGGTGTCGCCTAACGGGAAATTTGCGCCGGTTACGGTTATGGTGCTGCCGGCCCGGCTGGCGGTTGGTGATAGAGTTATTGTGGGAGTAGATATCGATAGCGTGGTAGCTGCGGACCTGCCCGCGCTGTCGGTTGCTGAAACCGAGTAAGTACCCGGAGTCAGTGTGGTTGAGTTGATCGGGACTACCAGGTTGGTTACAAAATTTCCATTGCTGTCAACCTTGACCGTCGATCCGAAGTTGATCTTGCCGGGGCTTACCGCAGCCCCGCCCAGAGATATTGTAACTATGGTTGCGTCCCCGCCGGTGGTGAAGTCCTTTCCGGTGACGGCAATGTACTGATTGGGCAACGCCGTAGATGGGGACATAGTCACGGTGGCGGCGGCCTGGCTGACTGGACTTGCTGATATCGGGGTCTGAATTTTGACGAAGGCGATCGTGGCGACCAGCAGCGCCAGCGCCAGATGCAAAATCAGTCGAAGGGAACTTCTTGATCGCAAACTTCTTGATGGCAAACTTCTTGATCGCATGTCTGTCTGCAGGTTACCTTACTGGCAAGGGGGGTCGGATAGAGTGTTGCCCCCTATGGTAATCGTGGGATTTCAGGTCCACGGGGGAAGGTGGCAAGATTGGACCAGATAACCGTCAAATTGGTCGAGACCGAAGCAGAACTGGAGGGCGCGGTCAATGTTCGGATGCGCGTCTTTGTGGTTGAGCAGCAAATTCCCCCGGAAGAGGAAATGGACGCCGCCGATGCCACCGCCACCCACGCCATTGCCCTGTATCAGGGACACATAATCGGTACCGGGCGGCTGCTCTACCTGGACAATGGTGGTGCGCAGATTGGACGTATGGCGGTTGACCGCCAGTACCGGCGGCAGGGAGCCGGCGGACGAATTCTAGCCTTGCTGGAAGAGAAAGCCCGCGCCCAGGGAGTCAGCAGTTGTCTGGTCCACGCCCAGGAGTACGTAAAAGCCTTCTACGCAGGCTCCGGTTATGTGGAGCATGGAGACTTGTTCCTGGAGGCGGACATTTCCCACATCGAGATGCGCAAGGAGCTCTAACGGGTGTTTCGATCGGCTCTGGTCAAACCACCCCCGCCGCGGCCGGCACCGCCTCAATCACCCGCACTTCCATCTTGGCGATGTGGCTGGTGGGGCGGTCGGCCAGGGCCTGGCGTTCCGGTGAAGCGAAGTACTCAGCCTCCTTGGTCGGAATCGCCTCGGCGCTGTTGAACTGGCGCACCCAGATGAACTCAGTACGGTCAGCGTTGACCCAGGAGTTCTGTACCGGTATGCCCAGCCGGTCGTGCAGAGGACGGATGTGCTCGTTGAACAATTTCAGCCATGAGTCCATCATGCCCCGATTGATGGTGTATATGCGCATCTGGTAGACCATTGTGTTTCTCCGGCAAAAAAGATTTGTCTTCCGGATTCAAATGTATTTGCATCCCAGTTGGATGCGAGAAGGCTGGACCAGTCTTCAAATGGCTAAAACTGGCACTCAACGGAAAGTTCTCCGCAGGTGTCCTGAATCCATTGCACCACTTCAGGATGCAGCGGTATGCCCTCAGCGCGTCGGATCACTTCCATTTCGGCTTCCGGCTGTCCAGCCACCAGCACCCGGTCGTGGCCCGGCGCGGGTTTGGTGCTCTTCATCAGGTGCAGCCACTCGTCCATGTTGGCCTTGAAATGCTCCGGGTCGTCAAAGCCGGCGATGCTGTAGGCGGCGACATAGTGCCCAAAGTTAGGTCTTCCCGGCACCGCACCGTAGCCAAATCCGGTGAGCACTCCCGCCAGAATGTCCACCACGCAGGACAGGCCGTACCCTTTGTGCGAACCCAGCTCGCGGGTCGCGCCCATGGGCAGCATGTGGTAGATTTCCGGCACCTCCGTCTCTTCCATGATGGGAGTGCCGTCCTCGGTAGCCAGCCAGCCCGGCTCCAGCTTGGCTCCCAACCGCCGGGCGATTTCAATCTTGTTCTGGGCCACCGAGCTGGTGGCGGCGTCGAATACGAAGGGATGGTCGTTCTTGGCCGGGACAGCCACCGCAATGGGATTGGTGCCCAGTCGGGGTTCAGCGCCGAAGGTGGGCAGAGTGCGGGGCGGGCAACTGGTCATGCAAACGCCGATCATATCGTGCTTCAGGGCCAGCATGGCGTGGTAGGAAGCCATACCCAGGTGTCGGCCGTTGCCTAAGGTCACCATGCCAACGCCGACTTCCCTGGCCTTGCGAATGGCGATTGCCATGCCCTTGGGGGCGGTGATGACCCCCAATCCCCGGTCGGAGTCGATGCTGGCGGTGGCGGGAGTCTCCCGCACGATCTTCAGGTTCGGGCGGGGGTTAATCTGGCCGCTGGTATAGCCGTTGACATAACTGCGCAGCATATTGGATACCCCATGACTGTCGACGCCCCGCAGATCAGCCAACACCAGAACATCGGCACCGACCTGAGCGTCCTCGGGAGGGACTCCCAGCTTCTCGAAAATGGCGGCGGCAGTGGCCTTCAGGGCATCTCCTGATACGTTGATTGCTTGTTCTTGGCTGACTCGGAACTGCGGTAACAATCTGGACCTCCGTTAATTGCCTGGGCTGGGCCGGCAATTGCCTGGGCTGGGCCGGTTTGTGCGCAGTATAACACCGGGATTTGACGCTAGCTACACCAAACTCCTACCAGTCGCTAACGCCTTTCAAATCCTCAGGCTGTGAACTTAGTCGGGCTACCGGCTAAATTGGACCTGGTAGTTATCGATTTGCCAGGTCTGGCTGCGGGTCTGGTTGAATGAGTGAAGCTGTCCCCGGGACAATTACCCTTACGATCTTCATGCTGCTGACCGGATTCAGTTTCTTCTTTCTGATCAACCTTTGGGTCGAGCAGGATGCCCTGCAGAATGAAGCGGCGGCGTTTCTAGAAGCCAGGCTGGAATCTGGTCTGTCGGTCCAGTCCATTTCGGCCAGCTCGGCCGATTGCGGCGTTTTCACCGGGCCTTATGTGGCTGGGGTGGCAAATACCGGTGATTTGCTGTACACCGACTTCTCGAAAATGGATGCCCTGATCGACTACCGGGATTCCGGCAGCGCCCCGGTGGCGAAGCGTCTGACGTATGGGGTTGACTGGTCGGTGGCGAGCATCACCCCGGACAACCTGGACCCCAACTCCTGGAATCCTAACGAGACCGCATTGGTCAACTTTACCGTATCTCCGGCTCTGGACTTGCAGACTCGGGGCCGCCTGGTGTTGATGACACCCCAGGGGGTGTTCGACTCGGCCTACTTCACCTGCATTCCCACCGAGTACTACCTGAATAACAACCCCACTCCACCTACCGGCAACACCAACGCTCAGGCAATTTTACCAATGAACCCTGGCCTGCCGACCCAGACCACTCTGTTCAACTACGATCAAGACCGGGATGCCCTGGCGGCGGGACTGCTGATTCTCGCCGGCGGAGGGGGTGCCGATGAGAGTGACTCCACCGAACATCAGGTGTGGCGTAGCGGTGCGTTGCTGGACGACCTGCATCTCAGTTCTGTGGACATCAATTTCTGGTCCGCGGTAGAGGACTTCACATTAGGCACCACCGGCAGCGCCACCTTCTATTTGCGGGACTTTGACGGTTCTAGCCACACCGAGATCGGCGATGATGTTGTGTTCGATGGCGACTGGCAGGGCGGCAGTGGCACCTTCGTTCAGCATACCGCGTCGATTGCTGCTCTGGACTACACCATCGCCGAAGGCGACCAGTTGGAGGTCAAGCTGATGGTGGACTCGTCGGCGGTCAATGATATGTGGTTCGCCTACGACACTTCGGACTACCCGTCGGTGGTGCAGATTACTCCCTGAAGGTCGCACCGGGTCTGATCGCCTGAACCCCTATCCCATAAAGCTTGTTATAATTCACCTGGATTGTTTCAGGATTTAATGATTACTTGATGATTATGGCTATGAATCAAGCGCAAGCCCTGGGTTATCTGGCTAGATTGGGAAGTCAGCCGGCCACCTCCTTCTACGAGTCTGGTGTTGCCGCAGTCATCAAGGCCATCCTCACCGGGTCTGGTGTGGGCCACTGGGTCGATGAATATGGCAACATTATCGCCAAACTTACCGGTCGGGTTGGTGATGCAGATGCAGTCCCGCCCATCGCCTTCGTCGCCCATATGGACCATCCCGGGTTCGAGGCAGTATCCGTAGACGGTAACTACCTGGTGGGCCAGGCTGTTGGCGGGGTACCGGCTGGCAGCTTTGGGCCTGGTGTGCCGCTGCAAGTTATCCTGGAGGGTGGACCGCGTCTGCCGGCGGTCACCGCCGGTCGGTACGGCAACGTGGCCGACCGGCAGGTGCTGATACGGCTGGATGCGCCGCAACCGGTCTCTTTACACTCGGTCCCCTTACCCTGCTCGGTGGTGTTTAATCTGGTGGACTTCCAACTGGATGGGGTATACATTCGCATGCGCGCTCTGGACGACCTGGCCGGTTGTGGCAGCATCCTGGCGGCGATGTCGGTCCTCTCCCAGCAGCCTGCGCCCGGCGATGTCTACGGCGTTTTCACCCGGGCCGAAGAAGTGGGACTGGTGGGTGCCAGGGTCATGGGGGAAGCCAGGACTCTGCCGGAGAACACCCTGGTGGTGTCGTTGGAGTCCAGCCGCACTCTGCCCGGGGCGGAAATCGGCGGCGGGCCGGTGATCCGGGTGGGCGATGCTGGATTAACCTTCAACGCCGACGCCGAGTCGGCGTTGATCAAGGCCAGGGAAACGCTGCAAGCCCGACCGGAGGGATTCAAGGTGCAGCGGCAGTTAATGAGCGGCGGGGTCTGCGAAGCCAGCGCCTTTGCTCTGTATGGCTACCGGACCACCGGAATCGCATTTCCCCTGGGAAATTACCACAACGGCGCGCCCGAAGACAAAATCGAGGCTGAATACATCCATCAGGACGACTTCATGGGAGGCATTGATCTGATGGTGGAAGCGTCGCGGCGAGTGCCGGAGCGGGCCGACACCGCCTTCCGGCGGCGGTTGGGTGACCTTTCCGGGGAACTGCGGCGCAGGCTGCGGCCCTAGCGAGTTTTCCAGGCACCTTGCCCTCGGGCCAACTCTACCCCATCGCTTTCAGCACCTGCTGGGCGGTTACGCCAATGTGGGCGGGCGTGGCAATGATGGTCGCTCCGGCGTCCCGCAAGGCCCTCACCTTGGACGCGGCGGTGGCACTCTCTCCGGTGATGATGGCCCCGGCGTGTCCCATGCGCTTGCCGGGAGGTGCGGTGGCCCCCACAATAAGCGCGCACACCGGTTTGTCCATCTTCTCCCCAATGAAGGCGGCGGCTTCCTGCTCCATATTCCCGCCGATCTCGCCAATAAAGACCACCATGTCGGTGTCGGGATCGTCATTGTAAAGGCCCAGAATTTCGACAAAGCTGGTGCCGATGATGGGGTCGCCGCCAATACCCACACAACTGGACTGGCCGATGCCCAAGGCGGTCAGTTGCCCCACGGCTTCATAGGTCAGCGTTCCGCTGCGGGACACAACACCCACCCGTCCGGGCAGGTGGATCGCTCCGGGCATGATGCCCACCTTGCACCGCGCTCCCGGGTTAATCATCCCCGGACAGTTGGGGCCGATGAGCCGCACCGGTTTGTTTTCGATATAGCGGGCGATCTTGACCATGTCCTGGACCGGCACGCCCTCGGTGATGCAAGCAATCAGGGGCAGGCCGGCATCAACGGACTCGGCGATGGCATCGGCGGCAAAGGGCGGCGGCACGAAGATCAGGGACACGTTGACTCCTGCCCGCGCCACGGCTTCCTCCACCGAGTCGTAGACCGGCACTTCGTCGTCAAAAAGTTGACCGCCCTTGCCTGGAGTGACTCCCGCCACCACCCGGGTACCGTAGGCCATGCAGGCCCGAGTGTGGAAGCTGCCTTCTTTGCCGGTGATGCCCTGCACCATAATGCGGGAGTCCTGGTTCAGTAGTATGCCCATGCTGGCGATGCTCCTAATCTGTCTTCTGACGGGGTGGAGGAAAACTCACCCAATAATCGTGATGTGCTACCACCGGATCAAGCCCGGATCAAGCCATCCCCAGTCGTCTCCCACAAGGGGCGAGGGTTCAGGCGACGGACCGCATACTAAATGGCTTGCCGGATCGCCTGGGCTGCCTCGGTCAGCGTTTCGGCGAAGGTTACGTTCAACCCCGACTCACTCAGGATGGCCTTGCCCTCCTCCAGGTTGGTGCCCAGCATCCGCACCACCAGCGGCAGGTTGGAGTTCCGACGCTGGTAGGCCAACACCACGCCTCTGGCGGCAACGTCGCAGCGCAGGATGCCGCCGAAGACGTTGACCAGCACCCGTTTCACCTTGGGATCGGACAAGATAATTTCCACCGCCTGAGCCACCTTCTCGTCCGTGGCGCCGCCACCCACGTCCAGGAAGTTGGCGGGAGCGGCTCCGGCGGCGTTGGTCACATCCAGGGTGGCCATGGCCAGTCCGGCGCCGTTAACCAGGCAACCTACGTCGCCTTCCAGGTTCACGTAGGCAATGTCCAGGTCGGCGGCTTCGGCTTCTAGCTGGTCCTCCTGGGATCGGTCGCGCAGTTGACGCAAGTCCGCGTGGCGGAACAATGAGTCGTCTTCCAGGTCAATCTTGGCGTCCAGAGCGACCACCTGGCCGTCTCCGGTGATGATCAGGGGGTTGATTTCCACCAGAGAACAGTCGTTCTCGACGAAGATCTGGTACAGCAAGGTCATTACCTGGGCCGCCGACCGGGCCGCCGCCGGTTCTATTCCCAGCCGCTGCACCATCCGCCGGGTCTGGAAGGGCATCAGCCCCAGGATCGGCTCAATGGGTACGGTGTGAATGTCCTCAGGTCTGGTGCTGGCGACTTCCTCAATGTCCATGCCGCCGGCCGCGCTGATAACCATCACCGGTCCGCGGAATCCCCGGTCGATGGTGATGGCCAGGTATAGTTCCCGTTTAATGTTGGCCAGTTCTTCCACCAGGACCGAATTGACCGGCACCCCTCTGGCGCCGGTCTGGTTGGTGACCAGGTTCTGACCCAGCATTGCCTGGGCCACCTGCTGGGCCTCGTCCGGCGACTGAGCGACCTTCACACCGCCCGCTTTACCCCGTCCACCGGCGTGTACCTGGGCCTTCAGCACTGCTTTGCCGCCCAGGGCTTGCGTGGCGGCCCGGGCCTCCCCAGGGGTCGTGGCTACCTGGCCTCTGGGGGTGTTTATGCCGTAGCGAGAGAGTATCGCTTTAGCCTGATATTCGTGAAGTTTCATCTGGGCTCCTGGCACTGACTATTGGCTGCTCCCGACGGGGGAAAGGAGGCGCTGGTGGTGATAAATACCCTTACCGCAGCGGTTACAGTTGAGTGCTCTAAGGCGATTCGGTGGCGGGCCCAGGGGAGCTGGCTGCCTCGGTAGGCGTGGCGGTTAACCCAGGACTGTCCAGGAACCGAAACAGCGGCGTATCGGCGGAGAAGACTATCGTGTCCTGACTGCTCAGCAATGCCTGGTAGGCCTCCAGGCTGCGGAGGAAGGCGAAGAAGTCCGGGTCCTGATTCAAAGCGTCGGCCAGAATTTTGATGGATTCGGCTTCACCTTCACCCCGTGTCTGGTTGGACTGCCGGTCGGCTTGGGCCAGGATAATCTCCCGGTCCCGGTTGGCGACGGCGCGGATCTTCAGGTCTTCTTCTTCACCCTGGGCCCTGAAGCGGGTGGCGATGCGGTTACGCTCGGCTCTCATTCGGTCGTAGATGCTGGGGGTCACCGAATCAGGGAAGTCGGCCCGCTTGATACGGACATCGATAATTTCCACACCGAAGTCCTCATTGGCAACTCTCTGCTTGACCAGGGCCAGCACCTCGCTGAGCAATTCGGACCTGGTCTCCCTTGCCTCGACTATGGGTAACCCTTCGTCATCCACCACCGGCGCTCCCGAAGCGTCTAAAATCGGCTCAGCGCCAATAATTGAAGAACGGTCCCGGAGGGCAATCCGGTCGCGTAGGGTAGAGTTAACGATGGTACCCAGGCGGTTGAAGGCGGTTGCCTCATTTTGCAGAGTCTGGAAAAACTGGACCGAGTCAGTGATTCGGTACCGGGCGTAGGAATCGATAATCAGGTTCTGTTTCTCACTGTCGGGCATGGCGGCAGATGGGGCGTCGATCCGCAGGATTCGCTTGTCCAGCCTCACCACCTGGTCTACGAAGGGGGCCTTCAGTTTCAGGCCAGGTGAATCGAGTTGGTTCTGGACTTCTCCGAAGCGGAGCACGATGACCCGTTCGGTTTGATCCACAATGTATAAGGTCTGACGGACTAGGATTAGACCGATTATCGCCAACACAATTAGTACGATTAATGGTTTCATTCAGAACTCTCAACTATCTTGCCTGGTGGACTTGCCTGGTGGACGTTATTGTTAGGGATTGGGACCAAGAGGTACCGGGGTCAGACTGCCGTCGCCGCCCATAATGAGCACCGTCTGGGCATCGGGCGACACA
Organism: Dehalococcoidia bacterium; assembly: GCA_035714945.1. Lineage (GTDB taxonomy): Bacteria > Chloroflexota > Dehalococcoidia > Lucifugimonadales > UBA3495 > Casp-Chloro-G3. The sequence continues at coordinate 8,666 of DASTLM010000250.1, forward strand.
ATAATTTTGGTGATGCCGGGCAGGACATCTTCCATTGCCTCCAGGTAAAGCCTTTGCCGGGTAACTTCCCGGGAATTTCTGTATTCGTTTAGAACTGAAGTAAACCGGTCGGCCTCACCCTGGGCCTGGGCGATTCTGGACTGGCGAAACGCTTCGGCCGCCTCTTTGATCCGTTCCGAGTCACCCTGGGCCCGGGGTATAATATCGGCCTCAAAGGCCCGGGCCTGGTTGATCCGGGTGTCCCTTTCCTGCCGGGCGACCAGCACGTCATCAAAGGCGGGTCGCACTTCCAGGGGAGCCTTCACGTCCTGGAGTTGAATTACCACAATGTTGATCCCGGTGTCGTAACCGTCCAGAATTTCCTGCAACCGGACGATGGTCTCGGATTCAACTTGCTCCCGGTTTCGGACCAGCACATCGTCAATCGACCGTTGCCCGACTACCAACCGCAGTGCGGCCTCGGCTGCGTCCTTTAGCGTGAGTCCGTCGGGTTGTCCTAAAAGGGCGGCTCGCTCCGGCTCTCCCGGGTCGGCTACCCGAAAAAGGAAGTCGTTCAGGTTCTTGATGTTGTACTGGACCACCATCTGTACGTCGACGATGTTCAGGTCTCCAGAGATCATCAGCGCCTCGGCGGACCTGGAATTTTCGCTGTTTTCGCGAAATCCCAACTCCATGTTTCTGGTCCGGGTGACCAGGACCACGTGCCTTTTGCCGACGGGTGCAGGCCACCACCATTTCAGACCTTGTTCCTGAATTGGCGCCGCCCGAGCGGCACCGAACAGTTGTAAGGCCGCCTGCTGGCCCGGGCCAATGGTGTAGATTCCGGTTGCCAGCCAGATGACGGCGATAACCCCGATGACTCCAATGATCAGCAGGCCAATCCCGCCTCCGCCGAAGCGGGCGGTCAGTTTGGCCAGGCCATCGCGCAGTCGGGCCAGTATCTGATCGAAGTCCATTTCAGGTTGGCGGGGTCCGCCCGGTGGGTACATATTCTTGTCCTTTACCCCCTGGTTTCCATCTGGGGTTGTGATGGGGTTGTGATCCAGTTGTGATCAGGCTGTCAAGACAGCTTTTTGATTCTAACACTTTCCCAAAGTTCGCGTACCGTTTCTCCGGACTTATTCTGGGAATTCTCATGAAAAAGTGAATTGGCCCGCCGGCGCCGGCGTGGGTATAATGTTGGCCTAGATCGGCAAGAGGGATGTTTAATGCCTGATTATGGTCTTACCTTAAAGTCCGGCGAAGGAATGACCCGGATTCAAGTAACCTGTCCCCATCAGAGTGGGTTGATCTACGTGGTCCCCGCCCAGCGAAGCTGGGTGTGCTCCAGGGATCGGATGCCGTCCCACGCGCTGGCCGGATTTTTTGGCGAGTTGGTCCAGTTGAAAGACTCCAGGGTGGCGGAATTGATGCAGTCCTGGGGGATTTACTACCGACAGTTGCCTCTGGAGGGTGAGGCGGCCGAGGCCGGAAGCCAGGGTTCTTGAGCTAAAGCCCTTCATCAAGGACAGCTAGCGTGACTGGGAGATTGGGACTTGGATCGGACCTGGAAATGAAGTCCCCCTCATCTGAATGCTGGAGGGGGACTGGTGTCTAGTCGCCGGCCTCACCGGGTTCCGAGTCCGGTGGGCGGTAGTTTTGGCTGGACAGCGACGGTGCCGGATGTGGCACTATCGGGGGTTGCGCCGGTCGGGGAGCGTAGGGAGTTGGAGCCTCCGGCGGCTTGACCGGCGTGCCAGGGTCGCCCCCGGCGCCATTTCCCCCCAGGTTGAACAGGCGAATCAGTTCTTCACCCGACACCGTTTCATGCTCGATCAGGTACTCGGCTATTTGCACCAGCTTGGACTTGCCATCGGTGAGAATCTGCTGGGCTTGCTGGTAGGCGTGGTTGATCAACTCTTTGACTTCCTGGTCGATCTCCTCGGCTATTCGGTCGCCGTAGTCCCGCTCCTCGCTGAGTTCACGGCCCAGAAATACCATCTCCTCGCGCTTGCCAAAGGTGCGCGGTCCCAGAGACTTGCTCATTCCGTAGCGTTTGACCATGCCCAGGGCGACTTTGGTGGCCCTTTCAATGTCGTTACTGGCGCCGGTGGTCACTTCGTCGAAGATTTGCTCTTCAGCCACCCGGCCGCCCATGGTCACCGCCAGCATGTCCTCAAACTGGTTCTTGGTCCACAGGTAACGGTCTTCCTCCGGCAACAGGGTGGTGTGTCCGCCCATCTGTCCCCGGGAGATAATGGAAATCTTATGTACTCTGTCCGCATGGGGCAGGGACCAGGCGACCAGGGCATGCCCGGCTTCATGGTAGGCGGTCATTTCCTTTTCCCGGGGGTTGATCACCCGGCTCTTGCGTTCCGGCCCGGCAATAACCCGCTCCACCGCCTCCTCGAATTCAGGCATGTTGATGCTCTTCAGGTTTTTGCGGGCGGCCAGCAAGGCAGCCTCGTTCACCAGGTTGGACAGGTCAGCCCCGCTGAACCCCGGGGTTTCTTTGGCCAGGGTGTCCAGCTTCACCGATGTGGCGATGGGCTTGCCAGCGGCGTGGACCTTCAGGATGGCCTGCCGCCCGACCACGTCGGGCAGGTCCAGGGTCACGCGGCGGTCGAATCGGCCAGGACGCAGCAAAGCCGGGTCCAGAATGTCGGGACGGTTGGTGGCGGCGATGACAATGATATTGGTGTTGGTCTCGAAGCCGTCCATTTCCACCAGAATCTGGTTCAGGGTCTGCTCCCGCTCGTCGTGACCGCCGCCCAGTCCGGCTCCCCGGTGCCGGCCCACTGCGTCAATCTCATCCACAAATACGATACAGGGGACGTTGCGCTTCGCCTGGTCGAACAGGTCGCGCACGCGGGCCGCGCCGACCCCCACGAACATCTCAACGAATTCGCTGCCGCTGATGTGGAAAAAGGGCACGCCAGCTTCGCCGGCCACCGCTCGGGCCAGCAGGGTCTTGCCGGTGCCGGGAGAACCAACCAGCAGCACTCCCTTGGGGATGCGCGCGCCCAGCGCCAGGAACCGCTCCGGGTATTTGAGGAACTCAACGACTTCCTCCAACTCGGCCTTGGCCTCATCAACTCCGGCCACGTCGTTAAAAGTAACCGTGGGCCGGTTGAAGGGCACCATCTTGGCCCGGCTGCGACCGAAGCTCATGGTCTGGTTGTTGCTGCCCTGGGCCTGACGCATCATAAACATGATCAGGCCGCCGAAGAAGATCAGTGGCAGGAAATTGAGCAGAATGCTGAAGAGGCTGCCCAACCCGCCCGAACCTTTGAAGTCGACCTGGACTCCATTAGACCCAATCTCTACGCCGTTGTTCACCAGCAGACTGACGATGTCGGTCTGCTCGCTCATCCGGCTGGTGGCATGACTGGCGGCGACTCCCTCGGTTACCCGGGGTATGATGGTGAGCTTCTGACCTTCGACCACAATTCTACTGATCTGGTGGTTTTGTGCTCGGGTGATAACTTCAGTGATCGGCAAAGGTTCGGCGGTGCCCAAAGTGGGCATCAGGGTGTAGAAGATGACGATCACCCCGATGATAATCAGCAGGTAAACCAGGCTATTTCGTAGCCAACGGTTGTTTGCCATACTTGCCTCTGTACTGCCTTGCCAGCCAACCGATACTTCTCTTCTTCTATATTAAATGAGCGTAGGAGAAAAAGCAAAATAGAGAAAAAGCAAAAAGCGCTGCTCTAATTGCTCTTATGCTCTAGTTCAGGGAACCAGTGTAATTTGGCCCAGGTCCAGGCTTTCATTCCCCAGGATTATCACCCGCTCCGCTTGGGCCGAGTAGCCGTCGGCTTCAAACGCCACCTGGTAGGCTCCGGGACCGATTTCCAGGTCAAAAGACCCGTCACGGTTGGGGTGAAAGGTGGTGGACGGTCCCACCGGCACCGGGACCAGGCGCATGAGTTTATCGTCACCGGCTTGCGGGCTGCCTCGGCCGTCCCGATTACTGGTGGTGAAGTAGAGGTAGCCGTCGGGGGAGACCGCCACCGCCCGCAAACGGCCAAAATCCTGGTTGAACCAGACCTGGCTGGATTTCACGGTGCGGAATTCGGGTGGGGCCAGGGCAACTCGGTGCAGTTGCGACGCTTTGAGCGCGGCGAAGATCAGGTCTCCCTCCCAGGCCGGGTGCAGCTTGTCTCCGGTATAGAAGGCTACGCCGGCGATGGCGATGGTGGGCGTGAAGGACATGATCGAAGGCACGTACTCGTCGCTCCTGGCTCTGCCGGTTACTGCGGGCCAACCGTAGTTGCGTCCCGGCGCCAGCAGGTTAACCTCATCGTTCCGGTCGGGGCCGTGTTCGGTAATGAACAGGTCCCCAGTTTCCGGGTGCCAGTCCATTCCCTGGGGATTGCGGTGACCGTAGGTATAAACGTAGGAACCGGGGAAGGGATTGTCGGCGGGCACCGAGCCGTCGGCCTCCAGGCGCAACACTTTACCGGCCAGCGAGTCCAGGTCCTGGGCCTGGTCGGGGTCCTGAGCGTCGCCCAGGGTCACGTACAGTTTACCGTCCGGGCCGAACCCGATCCCACAGCCGTCGTGGTTGCGGGATCCCGGTATGTCGTCCACGATGACTTGATGGTCGGTGCCCTGGCCGTTGGCGTCGGAGAGGCGGGCTACCCGGTTGCGCAGTTTACCCGTGCTGTTCTGGTAGGTGTAGCAAACGAAGACGTAGGGGTTGTTGGCAAAATCCGGGTGCAGGGCAATCCCCATCAGACCCGACTCCGAGGTGCTGACTACCTGCTCCAGTAGGGAGAAAGGCTTCTCCTGAAGCACCCCCTGCTGGACCACTCGGATCCGGCCAGGCCTTTCCGTGATCAAGATGCGGCCATCGGGAGCAAAGCCCAGCGCCCAGGGCACTTCCAGATCTTCGGCCACCGTTTCCACATTGACCTGCTCCGATATCTCGGTGACCTTGATGCTGATGCTCCCGAAATTGGCCGGTCTGGTTAAAATCGCAGTGCCGGTCAACCTGGCCCTGGCTGGAGCCGGTGAATTCTCTATTGAGCTGGTTGGGTCTGATCTGGTTCCGTCTGATCTGGTTCCGTCTGATCTGGTTCCGTCCCCGGTGCTGGTGCTGCCTGGTGTGTCCGGGGCGTTGGACGGAGTAGATTCAGGGCCGCCGGCCGCCGCCGGGGGTTCCAACTGGCCCGGCAGGGCGGTCCCGCAAGCCAGGGACAGGCCGATAACCAACAACCAGGTCGGCCAGAGGATTTTCCGTTGCCAGTACTCAGCCAGCATAATTGACCTTCCGCAGGTGATGCCCATCAAAACGGCATGTCGTATACTGGGCGGTGGATTATGGATTTACCTGCCCTGTTGACACTATACAGTATCCCATGCCGGGAGGGTCTTATGGTTGCGGTCAAAAAGCCACGGGTCTATTTGGTCGGCACCGGCGGCAGCATCTCGTTCATTGGTGATTATCGCACCGATTTCGTCAACTATAGCTATAGCAACCAGCATCTCACGATTCAGGAGATGCTGGACCGAGTGCCTGAAGTCAATGGCTTTGCCGAGGTCGTCTGCGAGCAGTTGATTAACGTGGGTAGTACTGAAGTCAATCCGGCCCACTGGCTCCAGTTGTCCCGGCGAATCAACCAGATATTCCAGGACGACCCGGAGGCCGCAGGCGTGGCGGTCACCCACGGCACCGCCACCCTGGAGGAGACGGCCTATTTCCTCAATCTCACCATCAAGAGTGTCAGGCCGGTGGTGGTAACCGGGGCCATGCGTCCGCCCACCGGACTGGGTACGGATGCCGACGTGAACCTGATTGACTGCCTCCGGGTGGCTGCTTCTCCGGACTCGGCGGGTCGGGGTGTGCTCACCGTTTTGAATAACGAAATACAGGCGGCCCGGGACGTGACCAAGACCAATAGCTACCGGTTGGAGACCTTTCGTTCCAACGAACTGGGGCTGTTGGGCTACGCCGATTCCGACCAGCAGGTGGTCTTCTATCGTACGCCCACCCGAGCCCACACTCTGGGTGCCGAGTTTAATGTGGATTCAATTACCGAGCTTCCCCGGGTCGACATCGCCTATGCCTACGCCGGGGCCGATGATCTGGTGGTCAAGGCACTGGCTCACGCCGGGGTGCCGGGGATTGTGGCCGCCGGACTGGGCAGCGGAGGCTCGTCGCCCCAGTACATGCAGGGCCTGAAGTGGGCCATGGAACGGGGAGTGAAGGTGGTGATTGCCACTCAGACCGGCAGTGGCCGGGTGATGCTCTCCCGGCGTTTCCAGGAGGAGGGTTACGTCGTCGCGGACAATTTGTCACCCAAGAAGGCGCGGATTCTGCTGATGCTGGCCCTGACCGTCACCGATGACCCCGGCGAGATTCAGCGGATGATGCTGACATACTGACCCGGTGCTGCCGAGCTTATTTGCTGGAGGATATCATGACTCAACGGTTTGCACTATCTGCTGATCCACTTTGATATTCCGTATGCGGAGGTGGATACCCGGCAGCTTCAGATTTGAGGATGGGCCTGGCCCATCAAGACCGAGGGCCTCCATGCTGGAGGCCCTCGGTCTCAGGTGATTATTGGGTGCCGGTTAGCCGGGAACTTCGTCGTAGTGGTTGGCGGTGCTGATGACGTTGTGCTCGTAGAGGGCAGCGATCTCTTCGTCGTTGTAACCCAGCAGACCGCCCAGCACCTCCTCATTGTGCTCGCCCACCTGAGGAGTTGACCCAATGACGGCCGGGGTCCGGCTGAAGTGCCAGAAGTCCCCGGATACGGCAATGCTGCCTGCCAGGAAGTCGGGGACTTCCACCATGGCCCGCCGTTCCCAGGGATGCGGGTCTTGCGCCGCCTGGGCGATGGTGTTCACCGGCGCGGCGGTGACGTCGTGGTGGGTGAAGTGGGTTATGGCTTCCCGCATGGTCATACTGGCCAGCAAGGACCTCATGGCGTCGGTGACTAATTTTGCGTTGTTGGCCCGCTCGTGGCGGGTGGTAAACCTGGGGTCTTCCAACCATTCCGGCTTGCCCAGGGCGTTACAGACTCGGTGCCAGTGGTGCTGGTCTCCCGCGGAAATCAGTACCCAACCGTCCTTGCAGGGGTAGGTCCCGCTGGGAGGTGCAGTGGACTCGCCGCGATGCGGCTCGATGCCCGCGCCGTGGTAGGCGGTTATGGGAATCTCGGTGTAGCTGTATCCGGTGTCGGCCAAACAAACGTCAATTGCCTGACCCTCGCCGGAGCGCTCCCGCTCGTGAATGGCGGCCAGCGTCCCGATGGCGGCGTGCAACGCGGTGGTGCGGTCGATGATGGGAACGCCGGCCCGGATGGGCGGCATGCCCTCTTCACCGGTGACCATGGCGATGCCCGACATGGTCTGGCCGATGGGGTCATAACCAATCTGGTCCTTGTAGGGACCGAACTGTCCATAGGCTGACACATTGACCATGATGATGCGGGGGTTCAGCTCCTTGAGCACGTCGTAACCAAAGCCCATGGTTTCAATGGTGCCGGGCCGGAAGTTCTGCAACAGTACGTCGGATATCTTCACCAGCTTGCGCAGTACTTCCTTGCCCTCCTCTTTCCGCAGGTCAATACTCAAGCTTTTCTTGCCGCTATTGTACTGTACCCAATAGGCGCTTTGCTTGCGCACCCAGGGGGCGTGGTAGCGGGTCTCTTCGCCGCCCAGACGTTCAATCTTGATCACCTCGGCGCCCATGCGGGCCAATACCTGGGCACATCTTGGGCCAGCCTGGTGCCGGCCAAGGTCAAGAACTCTAATTCCCTTCAGCGGGCCATTTGCTTCAGCCATACTAAAAATCTCTCCTTGCCGTGTATTGGAAGATTTTACGACGGTGTCTCTTAAAGAGCAAGCTGGACTTTGCAGCTTGCAGCGGCCTTGACCAGCACCAATACGTTATTAACCCAAAATGCCTTCAGAGAAGAAAGTGCCTCGCCGGCCCAGCATGATGAGTGACAATCTAGATTTGACACGGTACTAAACTGATACCAAAGTGGGATCTAGATACATTCATGGTAACACCCGGTGGGTTTCACCTGGGCTTTAGCATTGAAATCCGAGCAGGAGCTCTGGATGGTCGCCCGGTAAGCTTAACGATGAAATACTTAATGATGGAACGCTCAACGATGCACCGCTTAGTGATTGGATTAGCCGAGGAGTCCGCCGGTTATTCCACCGGAAAAGATCAGCCGCCAATACCGGAAAGCGCGCTGGTCCGGCTCTGGCAGAAGCGGGCGGCTCGCCAGGAGTGGTTTCGCACCAGCAAAGGCCGTCTGGTGCGGGTGCTCTATCCGGGCAGGCCGGGTAAGACCGCCGGTCCCGACTTTCGTAACGCCCTGCTGGAGTTTGAAGACGTGGGTCTGGTACAGGGCGATGTGGAAATTCACCAGCGTCAACAGGACTGGTATTCCCACGGCCACGGCAACGATCCCAACTATAACGGCGTGGTTCTGCACGCCGCCCTCGACCTGACTCCGTCTCCCACCAACCTGCGCAGTGGCAGCGAGGCGCCGGTGGTCTCGCTGCGGCCATTGCTGTCAGATGGGGACGTTTCCACCTGGAGTTTCCGTTCTCCAGTCCCGAGTCCTCCCGCATCAATCTGGAATGTTCTGGAATCGCTGGGATATCCCCGACCGCAATCTGCCGCTGGGATGGCAACTCTGCTGGATTGCGCCGGAGATGCCCGGTTTATGTCCAAGAGTCAGCGGTTCCAAAAATTTCTCGGCGAGCAGGACCCGCAGCAAACCGTTTATGAAGGGCTGTTCGAATCCCTGGGCTACCGGCAGAACCAGCAGGCTTTCCTGCGGCTGGCCGGCGCCGCACCCTATCTGGTGTTGTGCCGGGCGGCCAGTGGAATCGTCAAGAACCAGCGATCAGACGCGGTCGAATCGTGGCTGTTGCAGCTTTCCGGTTTGCCGTCGGCGGAGGGAGCCGCCAGGTTTGCCCTGCCGGGCCGGGGGTTCGGCAGGCCCATGTCCGGACGGGAGTGGCACTGCTTCCGGGTGCGTCCGGCCAACCACCCCTGCCGCCGAATTGGCGGGGCGGCCCGGTTGGTCGTCAGGTTCCTGGAGGTTGGCCTGCTGGCCGGCCTGGGGGTATGCATCGACGCAAGCAACCCCAGGAAGCTGATCGATGCTCTCAGGGTAGTCGATGGCGGGAATACCTATATTGGCGCGTCGCGGGCCAGAGAAATGGCGGTAAACGTGGTTCTGCCCTTGCTATTTGGGATGACCCCATTGGCCGGGGAGGCTGGCCAGGTTGAGCGTTATCTGGAGTTGTACCACCGATTTGGCCAGCTCTCGGAAAATGAGATCACCCGCGAGATGGCCGATCAACTGATTGATCCGGCCTGGGGCAAAGTGGTCACCACCGCCCGACGGCAACAGGGCCTGATTCACCTGCAACGGATCCTGTCGGGGGCAGCCAGCTAGTCCCGATCTCAAAACACACCCCAGGGCCACCGAGGACGCTGAGGGCGGAACAAAATTAACCGGAATAATCCTCAGATAATCCCCTACTGTAGTCGGGGCGCGTTATGCTAGTCGGAGCCCGGCCCGGCGGGGCCGCGGTATGACTATTTCACAGAATAGCTGTTGTGCGACGCCCCCTGCTGGTTAACTCGAATCACCAATACTAGCACTGTGTATGCCCTCTAGCTATTTATCTCGGGTGGTTGCACTATCGAGTAATGGACTGGCTTCTAGTTTGGTCGCGCTTCCGCGCCAGGAGTCTTTGGGACTGGATGCAAGTGATGACCAACTTGCAGGTCGAAAAGAACCTGGCAGCCTAACTTCCCATGGTCTATCTGAGGGGGGCCGACCTGACTCTGGCCTACCTGCGCGGTGCCGATCTGGCCAATGTCAGGAACGTGACCATCGCATAACTGTGAACCGTGAAAACTCGGTACAAGGGAAAATTCTCAGGCGGCGAAAACGTATCATGAACACAATGACCCTGCCCGGCACCCATCCCGTCACCCAGAAGCTAACCAGAAATCTTACAATCATCGTACCAGCGTTCAATGAAGTTGAAATCATCGCTGATACCATTAAAAGCCTCCAATTTCAGACAATGCCCGCAGCGGAAATCATAG
>DASTLM010000251.1:0-9994 GCA_035714945.1 Dehalococcoidia bacterium
CGCCTCAAACACTTCGCGGGCTTGATGGTACCATTTTTCAGCATCAGTGTAGCGTTTCTGCTCATGGAACAGCACTCCCAGCTGACGGCACTCATCGCCCGCAGCCCGGCGGTTGCCCACCCGATCCCACTGTTCCAGGGCGGTCATGAACCAGTCTTCGGCATCTTCGTACACAATCCCTCGCGCCTGATGCAGCAGGCCCAGGTGGTGGAACTCCACCGCCATCTGCTCGTGCAGGCCCAGTCGGTCGCTGAGATTCAGGGCCTGCTCGTACCAACTGATAGCTTCGTCGAACAGGTATTGCGAGTGAGACACGGTTCCCAACTCGTGAAAAATCAACACCGCGGTCTCTTCATCTCGGAGTTCCTCCACCGCTGCTCTGGCCCGCTGGTACCAGCTTTCGGCTTCCTGATACTCAAACTTCAGGAGTGACACCGCTCCCAACGCCCGATAGTCCTTGACCATCTCCTCGTCATCGGGCAGACGTTGGTGGATGTCCAGGGCCTTCTGGTACCACTCCCTGGCTTCGCTGTAGTAACGCTGGTACTGCTTGACCTGTCCCAGGGCGAAGTAATCGTCGGCGACCGAGGCCCGGTCGTCCTCGCCCGGCTCGATAATCGCCAGCGACTTTTGGAACCAGCCGGCGGCCTGATCCAGCTGCCAGCGGTGCAGGGCGATCAGCCCAAACTGGTGGTAAACGGCAGCGGTGCGGGGGTCCAAATCACCCCCTTCCTGCGAGGTCAGGTAATCGTGTAACTGCTGGTTCAGGTTCTCCGCGTACCTCAATTCGCGCCGGTCCACCGCTTCATTAGCCTCGGTGCCCAGCAGGTACAGCCACAGGTCGGCGGCCCCCTTGCCGGCGGCTACTGCGGCGGTCTGCCCCACCGTCTCCAGGATCTGGCGACGCAGGCGGCGCAGCTCGACGAACCGCTTTTGCATCCGGTAGACCTGGGCCAGGGGCTGAATTAATAGCTGGGCGTTGTCCCACTGGCCCGACTCCAGCGCCAACCCCAGGGCCTGGGTCAGGTTGCCTTCTTCCGCCAGAATCGCCGTTACGCCGGAGTCCTGGTTTTCGTAGAGGGACTCCATGAAGTAGTCGGCAGTGTCGGCGTATACCCGCACATACTCCTGCTCAAGCTGGCCGACGCGGGCGGCGGGTACCTGTTGGGCCAGCTTGCGACCGTAGAACCAGGGCAGAGCCGGGTGAATCTGGTAGACGCTGGGGGACACCAATTCCAGGAACCCGGCGGCCTGGGCCGACCGCAGCAAGGTGCGGCAGGCGCCCCAGCCCAGCTCTTCGCCCATGACGGTGCGGTAGACCGGCTCGCCGGTGATGTGATTCAGGATGTCCAGCATCACCCGGCGTTGGAACATGGACAGGAAGGGCAGATGGGTGCGGCTGCGCCGGGACATCCGGCCCCAGGAGTATTCCATCAGGGCGGTCAGATAAGGGTCGCGGCCCTCTTCCCTTGAGGTCTCGGGGAGGTCGGCCAGAGTCTTCTGCAGTTCCGCCAACAGGACCGCAATCGGGACGTCCTTGAGCAAAGGCAACGCAATCTGCATTGCCAGGGGGTGCCCCTGGATCAGGTCCAGCAGCACCAGCAACTCCGGCCCGACCCGGCTGGGATCGACGCCGGACTGGTCCAGAATCTGGGCGGCCAATTCCCTTCGGTCGTGGCCTTCCAGCCCGCCTGACTCTTCGGTAATATGAGGCAGCGACAGCCAACCCTCGTGCTGGCGCCGGCTGACCAGCAGGGCCCAGCTCTGGCCGTCCCGGGTCACTTCGGAAAGGAAGGCATTCAACTCAGCCTGCTCGGGCACTTCCAGCAGCCCGGGCGAACCGGAAGGGAACCCGGCCGCATTTTCCAGGTTGTCCCAGATGAGCAGGGACGGCCGCTGCTGAAGATGCTCCACCACCCACTGACGTTGCTGGTCGAAGTTCATGTCGGCGAAATCCAGGCCGATTACCGTCGTGCCTATCTCGTGGACGATTCGCTCCAGCCCAGAAGGGTGCGACGCCTCGAAGGTGGTGTAGAAGACTCCCCCGGGCCGTTGGCCCCGGCCAATTCTCAGGAACCAGCGAGCCAGACCCAGCGCTAGCTCGGTCTTACCGGTACCGGTATTTCCGGTGAGCAACAGCGTTGGGCTCTTTTCCAGGAGTCGCTCCAGCCGGCCCAGTTCCCTCTGCCGACCGACCAGGCCGAATTGTCCAGCCGCCGGCAGTTGCAATTCAGGAACTGCCTGCTCCTGGGGCTGAATCACCGGCGCCGCCAGCGGATCGGGCTTATCAACCTCAAAGACCGGCGGAACATAGTGCTGCGACTGATAGACGACCGGCGTGATCCAGTCCCAGAAGACCTGCTTGCCGGCCAGGGTCAGCCGGTTGGGGGCGTCCATCAGTGCCTTGCGGGCGGCGGCGACGCTAGCGGCAACGTCAGTGCCTCTGGCCAGGGACTGGTAGAACTGCTGGAGGAATTTCTCCCGGCTGGAGGAGTCGGGCAGGGGAAAGTTCAGGGCGACGACTACCGGAATGCCATTGTCGCACAGACCAGCCACGGCCTTCGGCCACTGGGCCAGAGAATCAGAGGTTGCGCTGCTGCCTCCGGTGAGGAGCGCCACCGGAATCTGGGCTCGGTTGAGCAGGCCGGCTATCCGGGAGGCCGGCACCGATTCGGACGAATGCCCGGCGGCTTCCAAAAGTAATTGCGCTGACGCCGCATCAATGGTGATGCCATCCAGATGGATCAGATGATAATGTCCGGCGCGATCCGATAGATAATTACCGAGAGCTCCGATAGTGGGTGGAGTTATGTAATCTAGCTCGACCTGAATGTCCAGGGCATCCAGCGCTCGGGCTGTCTCGGTGGCCAGGCTCCCAAAAAATGAATCCGAGTCAAGCCTGGGCGAAATCATCAGCACGTTTAGCTGGTCGGTGGGCAACTGGTCCATGAAGGATGGCATCGGGTCGGGGGTGCGCCGGCGGACAACCGAAGCCATCTCGGTAACCAGATATCCCAGCTCCGGCTGGTTCAGCAATTCCCAGGGCAAGCTCAAAAACTCAGCCCGCTGGGATATGACCATCAACTGGTATTCGCCGAAGCCTTCTGATTTCGCAGTGGAGCAGATATTCCTGGCCTCTACGCCACTATTGAATACCGTCTCATAGAGCGACCGACCCAGGTTGGCCAGGCCGGTGGTGATGGCCTCGGCACGAGTCTTGGCCAGGCCGAAGGGGTTGTCCAGATACTCCCGAAAGTACCACTCGATCTCTTGCAGGTCGGTACGGTCCACCGGATTCCGGAAATCCACCGACGGGGCCGGGCGCACCTGGTCTTCGCTCCGGCACACCAGTTGAAGCTGGCCGGTTTCGGCCAGATCATGAATTTCTAACGCTCTGGTCACTGCCTGCTCCTGGCATCAACCTGGGGGGTCAAGCTAGCATGCCAGACCCTTGCCAGGTTAACACTTCTGAATTAGAATCGCCGGCATATTCCCGGCTCACGGGACTTTCAGCTGGGACGGTCTGATTGGTAGTCGATATTGGCGCATGATCCGAAAGTTACCGCATTATACTATATCTACCTTATACTATATCTACCTATTCTATATCTACCTATACCATAACTACCTTTACTATAACTACCATGCGATGGCTCGTTCTACTCTACCCTGGCTAAACGTGCGGAGCTTCCCCGGAGCTTCCCGGAAAAGCCAATTGTCCAGCAGGTCCGCCGGTTCCCGTTGCAGTTACAAATCTGAGGGGAGGCTCAGTCGAGCATGATCTATATTACCGATGAAACCCGCCAGCTAATTGACCATGCATACACCGATGGTGTCCCTTGCGTTTTGGGTACCGCGTCCGTCGATGGCCACCCCCAGATCAGCATGAAGGGGAGCGTTCTGGTCTTTGACCGGGAGACTCTGGCTTATTGGGAAAGGGCGAAGAGGTCGGCTCTGGACAACGTGGCAGAAAACCCCAACGTAGTAATCTTTTACCGCAACCCGGAGAAACGGATTAACTGGCGGTTCCATGGCACCGCCACCGTCTATGAAAGCGGCGCCATTCGGGACAACGTGATGCAGCGCACCATACCGGCGGAACTGGACCGGGACCCGGACCGCCAGGGAGTAGCGGTCCTGGTCAGACTGGAACGGGTAACCGAGCTCTCCGGCAGGGTGCTACAGTTGAGGGACTGAACCGAAACGAATCTCAATCCTGCCGCGGGAGTCCGGCATTAACGCCAGTCCTGCGTTAGTGATGAACTCTAGACAGCTTTGAAACGTCCTCTCCGCCCGACTTTGTATCTTTTGGCTGATTCGCCATCTCTTTTCAGAAAACCGCCAGGGCGTCCGCGGCTTTGACGCCCTTCCCCCTGGGTAACACCATCAGCGGGTTTATGTCCAATTCGGACAACTGGCCTTCCAGGTTCACCGCCAGATGGGATACCTTCACCAGAGTTTCGGCCAATGCGTCGATGTCGGCCTCTGGCGTGCCCCGGAACCCTTGCAGCAGCTTTACCCCCTTGACCTGATGAATCATTTCCAGGGCTTCCGGCCGGGTGATGGGGCACAGCCGCAGTGCGATGTCGTGGTATACCTCCACCATTATTCCGCCGGTACCGAAAAGCAGCACTGGACCCAACTGCGGGTCGTAGGAAACCCCGGCAATTACCTCCACCGCGTTGGGTACCATTTCCTGGACCAGCACACCGTTGATGGCGGCGTGGGGGGCGTACTGTCGAGCACTGGACAGGACTTCAGTAAAGGCAGCGCGAACTTGGGCAGCGTCGCGCAGTCCCAGCCGGATGCCGCCGGCTTCGGTCTTGTGCAGGATGTCCGGCGAGTCCACCTTCAGGGCTACCGGAAAGCCGATGCCCTGGGCGGCTTCGGCCGCGGCTTCGGCCGAGGCAGCCACGGCTTCCCGAGTAACCGGTACACCCCATGCGGAGATGAGCTGCTTGCTTTCGAATTCCGACAAAGCGGACCGGTGGCTGCCGCGTAGCCTGGCCAGGATGGCATCCTGCCGACGGCTGATGGCCGGAGCACTGCCGAAACCCTCCACCAGCCGCCGGTCTCGCCACTGGTGATAGTCCAGGAGAGCGCTCAGTCCCCGGGCCAGCTTATCCGGCACGTAGAAGACCGGGATATTCGCTTCCTTGAGCTTGGACAGGCCAGCAGTAGCCCCGCGGGTGCCGGTCCACAAAAAGGCCACGCCCTTATCGCTCCGGTTTCGCTGGGCAATCACCTGCTCGGCCTGTGGGTCGCCTCCGGCGCTGGCGATCACCAGATTGCCCACCTCTGGCTCGTTAATCATGTAATCCATGATTTCTGGAAAGGATTCGCTGTTGGCGAAACCGGTGACATCCGAGGGGTTGGCCGCCCAACCGAATCCCTGGAGCACCCCGTTGATGCCGTCGCGGGCATGGTCGGTCAGCGGTGGCAGGTCCAACCCGGCCTGGCCGCACATGTCGGCGGTGAGGGAACTGATCCCGCCCGAGTGGGACACCACGGCTACGCCGCGCCGGCTGGGTTTGGGGCTATGGGCCAGCAAGTGCGACACTTCCAGCAGTTCATCATAGTCCTGTACCCTGGTGACGCCATATTGAGCGAACACTTCGTCGTACAGTTCATCGGAACCGGTCAGGGCGGCGGTGTGGGAACGGGCGGCCCGGGCGCCCAGGTCGGAGCGGCCGATTTTGATCAGCACGATGGGTATGCCCCGCTCCGCCGCCAGTTTCGCCACTTCGGTCAATTTACGGGCGTCTCTAAACCCTTCAATGAAGCCGGCGATTACCTTGACGCCGTGGTCATCCAGCAAGTATCGAGCGAAGTCGCAAAAGTCCAGGTCGGCTTCGTTGCCGGTGGAAATGATGTGGCTGAGGCCAATGCCTTCCTCGACGGAACGGGTCAGGAATGGGCCGAAAGCGGATGCTCCACTCTGGCAGATCAGGCCCACCGGGCCGGTCAGGCCGTCCGACCCTCGGGACGAAGAACTGGCCCAGATGTTGTCCCTGACGTTGGCCAGCCCCAGGCAGTTGGGGCCGCTGAAGCGGAGGCCCGACTCCCGGGCAAAGGCCCCCAATTCGCCTTGCAGGTCCCGGCGGTCATCGACGCCGCGCTCGGAAAACCCGGCGGATATGACAATCGCTGATCTGGCGCCCTTCTGATGACTCTCCTTCAATACGTCCAGCACCTGATCATAGGGCACCACGATGCCCACCAGGTCGGGAGCTTCTGGCAGGTCACTGACGCTGGGGTAGGACTTGACGCCCATGATCTCCTGGTACCGGGGGTTGACTGGGTAGATACGCACCCGGTCTTGTGCCTTCAGCATGGCGTTGAGGAAACGCCCCCCGTACTGCATGCGGGGTGTAGCACCGACAATCGCCACCGACTCCGGGTTAATCATTTTATGTATCGATGCCAGTTGGCTCTTGGTCCAGGTTTCCATAGGTCCCTCCACAGGTCCCTCCACCAATTGACCAGAAATCATTAGCAGGTTGATGAAAAACCCTTTTCGACCATCCCCCTACCCCCTTCCTGGTCAGGAAGGGGGTGGAAATTGTATCTGGGGGACACCCCCAGACCCCTGCCAAAGGGGCTTCACCCCTCTCTGGACTCCCCTTTTCGGCACCCGGCTAGGTCTCCCCGGCGGTGCGCAGGTCGAAGCGCCAATCGTCCGGACTGGGGTCGCGGTCCACGATCACGTCCACTACCGCGGGCAGTCCCGAGGCTTGAGCCTGACGGATGGCATCGGGCAAATCGCGGGAGTCATTGACCTGCACCCCGAAGGCGCCCATCCCCCGGGCGATGGCGCCGTTGTCGGTCTGCACAAACTCGGAGGCAATGTACCGCCCCGGCTCCTGATGGTCCAGCACCATGCCCAGGGCGCTGTCGTTGAACACAATGCAGAGGACCGGCAGATCGTACTGCACTGCCGTTGATAGGGCGTTTACCGTCATCATGTAGCCGCCGTCACCGGTTACGCAGCACACCGGACGGTTGGGATAGGCCAGTTTCAGGGCCACCGATGCCGGCAGCCCCCAGCCCATTCCCGCGGTGCCGCCCGGAGCGAAGAAGGTGTGGACATCCTTGGACTGGTAGAAATGGGCCATCCAGGTCCGGTTGTTTCCCGCGTCCAGGGCGAACACCGTATCGGGAGACAGGGTGTCCTGCAAGATGGATACCAGCCGTTGCGGAGTCACCGGCGAAGTGTCGATGCTCAAGGCCGGGTCGGTGTAAAAGCTCTGGTCTCGCTTTTTGCGGGGCAGGGCTGAGGCCCATTCCCGGCGGTTGCCGGCGGTGTCCGGCGCGGCCGGTTGGGACGCTTCGATCAGTTGGGACATGACTCTGCCAGCGTCGCCGGTCAGACCCACCTCGATGGGGAAGGTCCAGCCGGCGTTGCGGTCGTCGATGTCGATCTGAATAATGCGCTGCCGGCGGGGGTTGAACACGTTGGGGCTTTCCCTCATGGTGTCCTGGGGGCTGAGCTTGGCCCCGACGATCATTACAGTGTCGGCCTCGCCGACTACCTGATTGGCGGCGGCCTGCCCGTACACTCCCACCATGCCCAGGGCCAGGGGGTGAGTCTCGGCGATAGTGCTTTTGCCTTTGTAACTGGTGGCCACCGGCATCTGCCACATCTCGGCCAGTTGCTGCAGTTGTTGATGCGCTCGCGACATGTGGACGCCATTGCCCGCCACCAGGACCGGACGGCGGGACTGGGCAAGAATTTCAACCACCCGCTGAATGTCTTCCGGGGCGCTCTGGGTTTTGGCGGTGTTCAGATACCCGCCGGTGGGGTGAATAAAAGGCGGTGATTCCAGGTCAACCTCCCCGCCGATAGCCGCGCTTCGCATTAGCACACAGGCCGGGCCGGGCCGCCCGCTGGTGGCGTGTTTGATGGCTAGCTGGGTCCCCAGCACGGCTTCTTTCGGACTGGTGGCCAGAGTGGTGTACTTGGTCATCGACTTGAATATATTGGGGAGGTCGATGCTGCCATACTCGCCCGCTCCCGATTGGTTGGCCGGATGCTGGGCTGACCCTCCGTCGGAGGTGTCGGTGAGCACCACCATCGGTGAACTGCTGAGCATGGCTTCCATGATACCGAAGGTAGCGTTGGAGCCAATGAACAGTCCCTGCCCCATGATCGCCGCCGGGCGGCCGGTAGCTCTTCCGTAGGCGTCGGCCATGATCGCGGCGGTCTGCTCGTGGCGCACCAGGATGGTCTTGATGTGGTCCTCTTTACCATACAACAAGTTGAAGATCTGGCCGGTGCCGCCTCCGGGTATGCCGAAAACGTACTCTATGCCGGCTTCTTCCAGGACTTGGACTATCAGCTCGCTGGCTTTGGGCATCACCCCTCCTGCATTGCCAGATATCGGCAGCAATTACAGCAAATCTCGAAGAAAATCCCCACATCAAGATGTGAGGATTTTCGCATCGGTTCAGCCGGGGGTCAAGGCTACATCTTGATGCCGGCTGCTCTAGACTCCTTGGTAGCCTTCAGCCACCGCCATCGCTGCAGCGGGTCGCTGACGGCGCGCATCCAGACCCCGAACAGGTTGAAGGAAAGCGCAGTCAAGAAGATGGCCATGCCCGGGACTACCACCACCCACCATGCGGTTACGATGTACTGGCGTCCCTGAGATAGCATCAATCCCCAGGAGGAATCAGGCGGTTGAATGCCAAAACCCAGGAAGCTGAGGGTAGACTCGGTGAGAATGTTGCGCGGCACTTCCAGGGCGGCCAGGGTCAGCAACGGCGTTATCAGGTTGGGCAGGATGTGCCGTCCGATGATCCGAGCGTCGGTGCAACCAATGGCTCGGGCTGCGTCGACGAAAGCCTGTTCTCGCAGGGACAGCACCACGCCACGAGTCACCCGGCAATACAGCATCCAACGGGCGACGGCGAACACGATGATTATGTTGGTGAAGCTCGGTCCCAAGATAAACAACACCATGAGGGCCAGCAGTAACAAGGGCACCGACATAAACACGTCCACTGTCCGCATAATTACGTCGTCGATGAACCCCCGGTAGAAACCAGCGATTAGCCCCAGGAACACTCCAATGATGCCGGAGGTCAATACACCCAGCACGCCCACCGATATGGAAATACGCCCACCGAAGATCAGACGGCTCAGGTAATCCCGTCCCAGATGGTCGGTGCCCAACGGGAAGTAACGAACTTCTTCAGCGGGAGGATTGGCGCTACGGTCAAGAGCGATCCCGCTGCTGAAAGGCGAAAGGTGGCGCAAACGCAACTGCTGATCCTGAGGATCGTAGGGAGCCACCCAGGGAGCGAAGGCCGCTGCCAGGATAATGATCAGCAAGAATATGGCGGAAACCAGGGTAACCGTATCGCTGAAGAAAGCCTGCACCAGGGCGTGCCGCCAGATGGCTACCACTGGATTAGCTTTGGGTTTTGGTTCCAGGGCGGTTGTCTCGTTCTGTATCATGCTAGCGATTCCTAAATATTCACGTCCCAGGTTGAGGGCCGGATTTTTCAGCCGGTCAGTCTCTGGTCAGGGACCAACTGCCCAGGACTAACTACAGGACTAACTATACGAGATCCTCGGGTCGAGCCAGGTGTAAACCAGGTCCACCGCCAGGTTGATCGCCATTACCATCAGCGCGATGACAAAGACTGCGGAGGTCACCACGGGCAGGTCCCTGGCGTTGATGGCGTCAATCAACAGCTTGCCGATCCCGGGCCAGCCAAAGATGATCTCCACCACCGTGGACCCGTTCATAAATCCGGCCAGTTCGTCGCCCATCAGCGTAACGATGGAAATGGCGGCGTTTTTCAGTACGTGCCCGTAGAGCACCGTGTTTTCGGCCAGGCCCTTGGCACGGGCAGTGGCGACGTACTGCTTGTTGATCTCTTCGATCATGGTGGCCCGGGTAATCTGGGCGTTCCTCCCCATGACTCTGGGGGACAACGCGATGGCCGGGAGTATCATGAACTTCCATCCGGCGGGGCCCAGGCCGTT
>DASTLM010000252.1:0-4694 GCA_035714945.1 Dehalococcoidia bacterium
CCAGGGTCTATCTATTGGCCAGGGTCTAACGGAAGTCGGCGTGCTGGGGAAACCGGGCCAGCAGCGGTGAAACAGTAACCAGGGAGTCTTTCCTGATGCTATCCAGATTGGGACAGCCGCAGATACCCATGGTTGCGTCCAGTTCGTCCCGCAGCATTTCCAGGACCGCCAGCACTCCGGCTTCACCCTGCACCGCCAGCCCCCAGAATAGGGGCCGCCCGATCAACACCGAACGCGCGCCCAACGCCAGAGCCTTGAAGATGTCGGTCCCTCTTCTGATACCGCCGTCCAGATAGACTTCGGCCTTACCATCGACCGCTTCCACCGCTTCCGGCAAGACCTCGATGGTTGCCAGCGTGGTATCCAGATAGCGCCCGCCGTGATTGGAAACAATTACCGCCCTGGCCCCATTTTCGGCGGAAAGCCTGGCGTCTTCCCCGGTCATAATCCCCTTGACCACCACCGGCAATCGCATGTTGGAGCAAAACCAGTCCAGGTCGGACCATACTGAGGCGGGGTCCCGAATGTCACTGGGCCCGGCGGGAGCATCGGCAGCGAACTTCCAGCTATGAGTGCCCAGGTCAAGCTGGGCGTAGTTGGGCGACTCCGGGCCGACGTAATCATTTCTGATGTTACGCTCGCGCTTGGGTTTGATTTTGGCGTCCAGGGTCATGCAGATCGCCGAATAGCCTGCCTCTTCGGCGCGCGCCGCCATCTCCAGGGTAAGTCCCCGGTCTTTGAAGAAGTACTGTTGGAACCAGAGGGGGCCGGAAGCCGAAGCCGCGACATCCTCCAGCGTGCGGGATGCGTGAGAACTCAGTACCATCACCGTACCCGCGGCTCCGGCGGCTTTAACCGAAGCGATCTCGGCATCGGGATGGGCCGCACTGTGATTGCCCGCCGGGTCGAGCATAACTGGCAAGCTGATTTTTTGGCCGAGCACCGTAGTGACCATACTTCGCTGGCTGACGTCCACCATCATGCGGGGCCGTAGCATGATTGAATCAAAGACCGCCCGGGTCCGCCGGATGGTGATTTCGTCCGTGGCCCCCCCGGCGATGAAGTCGTAATGCCCTGGCTCAAGTCGCTCCCTGGCCAGGGCTTCATACTCAAAAATATTCACCGGTTCCGATGCCATAGTGGCGACCTCCTGGTCTGGGCAACCAACTGACTTGCCCGGGCTTGATGAACGGGTCTGATCAACCTTCTACCGGCCGGATTATGCCTCGGGACCAGGGGGGCCCGGCTAATGTACGCTGTCAGATGGGTAATTTCGGCTCAGTGCCGCCGGGCGGAACGTCAATCTCAAAGGAGTTGGCATTGAAGGCCAGCAGAGTGTAATAGCCCATCAGCGTGGTCAGCTCGGTCAACCCCTGGGCACTAAACTGCTTCAGGGCAGCCTGAAACGTTGACGGGCTCGTTTTGTGAGTCTTGAACAGTTCCTGCACGTAGTTCACCACGATCTGCTCTTCAGCGGGTAAAGGCGGCAAAGGCCGGTTGTCCCGCAGGGCATTCACGAAGGCACCGCTGATTCCCTGCTGACGCGCTCGAGCGCTGTGAGCGTGCCAGATGTACTGACAGTCCATCGCCCGGGCGGTAAGGATCATCACCAGTTCCTGAATTTTCTTGGACAGAGAAGACTCGTCCCGAAGGTAGTTGACCAATTGATTGGCCCGGCGGCGCATCTCGGGATTGTGAATCATTACCGAGCCAGGGCCTCCAGTGATAGTTCCCCCGCTGCCGGCGGTCTCAGAATCAAAGGCAGCCCGCAGCTTCTCCGGGACTTGATTTCGGGTTAGGGTTGGTGTTCGGGCCATGACTCACCTCAAAGGCTTTTAATCCTAATATCTGCGGTGCAGATTGCCAGCATCATACCTACCCCAGGCGGGTTATGGCAAGTAGCTATTCCGGCAGGAGTTCGCATTGCCCGGGTTGTCCCTATCCCCGGTCATTCGCCTGATGCCCCTTGATACGCCTGCCTGCTGGCAGCCGGTACCAGCCGGATGAGACCGCAATTGGCATTGACCGGTGCCATTGACCGGCAAATTCTATCAATCCGGCCCTTTCCATAATAGAATATTCGAATAGAATATTCGGATCAGGATTTTTTCTATCAAGTTCTTTTCTATCGAGTTCTTTTCTATCGAGTTCTTTTCCACCAAGTTTTTTCTGGAGGCAGCAAAATGCCAACCGTGAATACCGTCCTCGGGCCGCTGGACACGTCCAGACTGGGTTTTACCCTGAGCCACGAGCATGTGGGCACCAATGCCGCCGGTCTGCGCCACACTTACCCGGAATTCATCGACCGGGCGGGTGTTGTCGAACAGTCGACGGCGGCCATGAAGGAGGCCTACACCGAGGGCGTCCGGACCATCGTTGATGTAACCACCATTGACCTGGGCCGGGATATCGAGATGATTCAAGAAGTTTCCCGGGCCAGCGGGGTTCAGATTATCGCTGCCACGGGAAACCATCTGGCGGTGCCGCGCCCCTTCAGTGAAGTATCGCCCGACGCCATCGCTCCACTGTACATCAGAGAGATTGAAGCGGGGATTGAAGGCACCGGAATCAAGGCAGGTATCATCAAAGTTGCCAGCGATCGGGGCGGAATAACCGCGCCCCAGGAGGTGGTGCTGCGCGCGGCGGCCAGGACTCACAATCATACCGGCATTCCGATATCGACCCATACCTGGTCGCCCGACCGGGTCGGGGAGCAGCAGGTCCGAATTCTGGAGGAGGAGGGGGTGGACCTGAGCCGGGTCTACATCGGCCACAGCAATGACGACACCGATATGGACTACCTGCTGGGCCTGCTGGACAAGGGAGTATGGTTGGGAATGGACCGCTACCCCGGAGGACGGGTTCCCGGCACCCCCAGATGGGAAGCCCGCACCGAGATCGTCAAGAAGTTGATCGACGCAGGCTTCAGTCACCGGATCATGCTGTCCCACGATTTCTCGGTGCCCAAGGCCCGATATAGCCCGGCGGAACAGGAGGCGCGACGCCTGGCCAACCCCGACGGCTACAACTTCATCCTCCGAAAGGTGCTGCCTCGTCTGAAGGAGTTGGGCGTTACCGATGCGGTGATTCAACGGATGACGGTAGAGAATCCCCGGCGGTTCTTCGAGGGGGGTTGAAACCGGCCCGCCCTACTGTCTCAGGACCAGGCCGGCTCAGGACTGCACCGGATTGCTGGCGACCTTAGCCCGTAGCCCCCGCTACAAGTGGTATGCCTTTGGCACCATCGCGGTGGGGACCTTCGCTTCGGTGGCAGACCAGGGCAGCGTCGGGGTCGCGTTGCCGTCCATCGCCACTCACTTTACCACCGACATTCCCAGCGTGCAGTGGGTGGCCATCGGATTTGCCATGACCATCATCGCGTTGTTGCTGCCGGTGGGAAGGCTGGCCGACCTGATCGGTCTGAAAAAGGTTTACATCGCCGGCTCGGTGGTGCTGGTGCTGGGCGCGGTGGCCGCCGGGCTGTCCGATAACCTCCCCCTCTTGGTCCTTTCCCGCGCAATACAGGGAAGCGGCGCGGCAATGACCCAGGGCACTGGCATGGCCATAATTATCGCCGTATTCCCGCCCGGCGAGCGGGGCAAGGCCATCGGTCTGATTATGACCATGGTTGGGGCCGGAGCCATCGCCGGCCCGGCGGTCGGCGGCCTGTTGGTCGACTCCCTGGGCTGGCGGTCGGTGTTCTTCGCCAACGTTCCGCTGGTGGCTACTGGCGTGGTCCTGGGGCTAGCGGTCCTGGCCAGCCGGCCGGAAGACCAGGGTCATCCCGCCAACCGGCGGGGTGGATTTGACTGGTTGGGAGCATCTTTGTCCTCGCTGGCTTTGCTGATTTTCCTGATCGCCATTACCTACGTCCACCGTATCGGCTGGCTGTCACCCCCAATTCTGGCGGCGGCGGTGAGTTTTCCGGTCCTGCTGGTGACATTCATCTGGTGGGAGGTGCGTTGTCCCAGCCCGATGTTGGACCTGGGATTTTTCCGGCGAAGAACTTTTTCCCTGGGGGTTTCGGCGGCGTTTCTGACTTTCTTGGGCAGCTCTGCCGTACTGTTTATGACACCCTTTTATCTGCAGAGTGTCCTGGGGTACAGTCCCCGGGTCGCCGGACTGGTGGTGGTGCCGGGCGCAATCTGTGTGACCCTGCTGGGGCCATTGAGCGGCCGTCTATCTGATCGCTATGGATGGAGGATACTGACCGTCGGCGGTCTGGGACTCGCTGTTTGCGGACTTTCCCTGCTGACCAGGATTACCGAGGACTCATCCTTGCTGCTGGTGATACCGGCGCTGGTGCTTCAGAGCTGCGGAATGGGGGTGTTTTACTCGCCTAACTCCAGCTCGGTGTTGAGCTCGGTGGGCCGGGAACATTACGGAGTGGTTTCCGGTTTCCTGAATCTGGTGCGAAACGCAGGCAACGTAACCAGTATCGCCGTGGCCACCGCGATTGTCACCGCTACCATGGGGTCCTCGGGATACGAGCCGAGTTTGGACGCCGTCCGGGACGGAACCGACATCGGCGTGAAGCTGGCGTTCACCGTCGGATTGAAGTACGCCTACATCACGATGGCCGGTTCGTTGTTGTTGGCAATGGCAATTTCGGCGTTCAAAGTCAGCAGGTCCGGTCCATTGCCGGAAACTGCCGGAATCTAGTAGACAATCCAACTGAATCATGACACTATTGG